>NZ_JBARYR010000583.1:0-3766 GCF_049648075.1 Rubrivirga sp.
GTTCTCGAGGGCGATGGCGAGGACGCGCCCTCGAGGACGGGACGTGGCTACGACGGTGTGCTAGGGGAGCTCCTATTTCTCCTCCCATTCCTTGCAGATGTGTGCGGGATCCCCGTACTTAGGGACATCGACGCCGCCCTCGCTATGACCCGAACTGCGATTTGTGGAGTGCTCGCTGCTCTCGTAGCAGTGGCTCCGGCATCGGCGCAGTTCCAGACGCAGGAGCCATCGTACGGTGGGGAAACGGCCCGTCGAGCGTTCTACGGCGGGTTCGCGGTGTCCGGCGAGGCCGCTTACCGCGACGCGGATCTGATCGGGTTCTCCGAGCAGGCGCCCACCGATCTCGCCTTGTCGGCCCGTCTCGACTACGCACTGCTCCCGCAAGTCGATCTCGCTCTGGTAGCCGATCTAACCGGCGCGACCCAGGCGGGGCGGACCGGGTTGAGTTGGGTCGTGGTCAAGCCGTACTGGCACAACGAGGGGACGGACTACGCCGTCCGGCTCGCCGTCGACCCGCTCAGTGAAGGAGGGCTCGGCTTCCGCCAGACCGATGTCGCGTTCCTCTCCTCGACGGCGTTGTCGCCGACGGTGACCTCGGACCTGTCGCTCGGCCTGCGCCGCGTACGCACGGGCTACAGCATCAACGCCCCCGACGAGTCCGCCGACGCCGAGCCAGTCATCCCCCTCGCTGGAGACGGCCCGATCGGCTACGCAAGCCAGAGTGCGTTCCAGTCCGATCCGACGCGGTCCCGACTGGTCGGCCAGTCGCTTCGGGCTTCGTGGGGGTACAACGTCCTGTTCGATCCGGCCGGGAGCCGCCTCACGTTTGGCGTCGTGGCTGAGGGCGGGGACTACAGCGTGATCGAGACGCGCGACCTCGAGGCCTCCGCAGACGCACCTGACGTCGAGGTCCCGTCGGACCGGATCCGAAGCGGGGTCGGTTGGATCCGCGCCGGCCTCGAGTTTAGCCGTCCGTCGTATCAGTTGGCTCCGATCCTGAGCATCCCCGTCGTGACGTGGGCAGACGTTCAGGGGCGTCAGGAGCGCCACGGTCCGCGCCTCGAAAAGCTGCGCCTGGGTCTGCGCGTGACGCTGCGGTAGCGCCGCCCTCGAGGACGAGGCGGATATTGGGTTGGGCGTCCTCGAGGTCGACGCTTGGGATCGACGCGAACTCGATGGTTGGTGCTGAGACGAGAGCAGATCTTGCCGGTCTGCATCCTCCGACTTCGTGCGCATCGGCATCGTCTCTGACACTCACGGCTACTACCACCCCGAGCTCGACGACGTCTTCGCGGACGTCGACCTCATCCTGCATGCTGGCGACGTCGGCCCCATCGAGGTCGTGGAGCGGCTGGAGAAGATGGCGCCGGTGATGGCGGTCTACGGGAACGTGGACGGGCCGCCGGTTCGAGGCCGATTCAAGGAGCACGTCCGCGTGCGCGTCGAGGGCGTCAAGATCTGGATGACGCACATCGGCGGGAGGCCGGGGCGCTGGGCGAAGGGGATCGGCCCGGCGTTGCGCGTCGAGCGGCCGGACCTGTTCGTGTGCGGGCACAGCCACATCCTGCGCATCGAGCGCGTCCCGAACTTGGACCGGATGCTGTACCTCAATCCGGGCGCGGCCGGGCGGCAGGGCTTCCACCAGGTTAAGACGTGCGTCCGGTTGCGCGTCGAGGACGGCCGGATGAGCGAGGCGGAGGTGATCCATCTCGAGAAGGAGGGGCCGCAGTCGGGCTAGCTTGCCGCATGGCAGGACCCGTCCCCCTCGGCGCCGTCGACGACCCCGTCGACGCGACCATCGCCCTCGATGACCCGCTCGACGCCTTAGCGCTGGCGCTGATGAGCCGGCTCCTGACCTCGAGGGCGGCGGTGGCGCTCGTCGAGGACGACCGCCAGATCGTCTCGGTCACGAAGGGCGCCACCGGCCTCGAAGTCGGCGCGGATGCGGGGCCGACGGGATCTCAGTCCATCCTCGAGGGCGCGGGCTTGTCCTTCTTCGTCCCCCTTCAGCATGGCGGTGAAGCGGTCGGCGTGCTGGCGCTCGGCGCTCGGATGTCGGGGAGCGCGTACACCTCGGCCGATGCCGGGATCGCTCGAGCGCTGGCGAACGCGGCGACGGCGTCGTTCGTCGCGCAGCGCTCGGCGTCGGACCTGCTCCAGGCCAACCGGTCGCTGGCCTCGAGGGCGCACGAACTCAGGACGTTGTTCGAGCTCGCCCAGGCGTTCGGCCGCTCTCTCGACAAGGACGCCGTGGCGCAGAAGCTGGCCTTCGCGCTGATGGGCCAGTTGATGGTCCGCCGCGTCGCGGTCGCGCTGTGCGACTCGGACGACGGCCCGCTCGAGACCGTCATCTCGCACGGCGCCGACCTCGAGGTCGTGCCCCGAGACCTGGCTCGGCTCTCCCGTCCGGCTCCCGTCGGTCCCGACCTCGAGGCCGAGGGCTGGAGCCTGGCTGTCCCGATCCGTGCCGGCGATGTGTCTCGCGGCGTCGCCGTGCTTGGTCCGAGCGCGTCAGGTCCCATCCCCGCGAGCGCCCTCGACTTTGCAGCAGCACTCGCGGCGGTCGCCGTGGGTGGACTGGAGTCGGCCGACCGCGTGTCGGAGAGGCTCGAGCGTGAGCGGCTTCGAGAGGAGGTTCGCTTGGCGCGCGAGGTCCAAGCCCGGCTCTTGCCGACGGACGTGCCGCGCGTCCCCGGCCTCGAGGTCGCGGCGCGATGGCGCCCCAGCCACGACGTCTCGGGCGACACCTACGACGCGGTCGACCTGGGACGAGGGCGGGTCTTGGTGGCCGTGGCTGATGTCGTCGGAAAGGGGATCGGCGCGTCGCTGCTCATGGCCACGTTGCAGGCCGGGTTCAAAATGGTCCAGCCCGATCTCGCCAAGGCGATCGACCTCGAGGCCGCGCTGTGCGACGCGACGGTTCGCTTGGACCGGCTGGTCTCGGAGAGCACGGAGCCGCACCAGTTCGTGACGTTGGCGTGGGCCGTCCTCGAGGCGGGCGGCGCGGTCACGTCGGTCGTGGCGGGGCACCCGTCGCCTCGCGTAGTCCGAGGGGACGGTTCTGTCCACGGCCTCGAGGTCGGCGGCCCGCTCCTGGGCGTCTTGCCATCGCCGACGTTCCGGGCGTCCCGGTCCGTCCTCGAGGTCGGCGACGCGCTGGTCCTCTACTCGGACGGTGCGACGGAGGCGCAGAACGCGGCGGGCGACGAGCTCGGCGTCGAGGGCGTGGACGCGGTGCTGGCCTCGTGCGACCTCGAGGTCGATGCGTTGGTGGGGGCGGTCATCGAGGCCGTGGACGCGTGGGACGCGGGCGGAAATGACGATGACCTGACGCTGGTCGCGGTGCGGCGGGTGGGGCTCGACGGGGAGTAAGCAGACGGCGACAGCGGTTCGAACTCGCCAGGGTTCTCGTTCAAACCGCGATCGGGCGTCAGCCTCGAGGCCAGCCCCTGAACGCTTCTCGTCGATGCCACGCCAGGGATGGTTCGGCGTTAGATCGAAACGATAAATGACGCACCCTGAGGTGGGGTCGAGGCTGTGAGTGGACAGTCCAACTCTCCCGATGTCTTTGCTAACCGCATCGAGTCCGAGCGCTCTCTATAGAGGGCGGGCACCTTGCCCTCGAGGGCGAGTACCCGGCCCTCCCAGCCCCGACCTCGATGCGGACGGTCGCCGTCGCCATCCTCGCCCTCGCAGCGCAAGCCGCCGTCGCCCAGGCCGCCGGCGCCCAGACGTCCGCGCAGGACCTGAACGCGGCGCTCCACGC
>NZ_JBARYR010000584.1:0-5054 GCF_049648075.1 Rubrivirga sp.
CCTCGAGGACGAGCGCGGTCATCGCGCGGATAAACCGGCCCTGGGCGCTCGCAGCGCCCCCTTCGGCCGTCTGAGCAGACGCCGTGCCGACGACCAGGGAGAGCAGGGCGGCGAGTCGGAGCATGTCGAAAGATCGGGACTGGCTCTCAACGGCACCGGTCTGCGCTTCGTGCCGCCCTCGAGGACGAGCGTTGTCCTCGAAACCGGTCACCCCTGGACAAGCGTCGCGACGGACCGACCGGCCTGCGCCGGCCTCGAGGACGCGCGTTCACCTTCGGAACGGCTCGTTAACGCCGTACACTCGATATACGGAACCGCTTTCGTGAAGCGTTGGTGGTGAGGCTCGGCCTCCACGGCCTGGCACGCCCATTGATTCTCGTCGACCCGGACCCCGCTCTCACACCCCACACGCACTCGATGACTCGCTTCTTCACTCGCGCACTCGGCGCTCTCGCTCTCCTCGCCATCGCCACCCCCGCGTTCGCCCAGGCGAGCCCGGCCGGCTGCTGGGCCACCGTTGACGATGACGACGGCTCGGTCAAGTCGTACGTCAAGATCTACCAGAGCGGCAGCACGCTCGTCGGAGATATCGTCCGGCTGACCGTCAACGACGGTCGCTGCGTGGACTGCGCGGACCGCTACGACGGCCGCGTGCTCCGCAACGAGCGGATCATGTCCGGCTTCACGCTCGACGGCGACCGCTACGAGGACGGGAGCATCATCGACCCCAAGTCCGGCCGGACGTACAACGGCGTCATGAACTTGGTCGAGGGCAACAGCGACCGCCTGTACCTCCGTGGCTACCTCGGCATCCGGGCACTCGGCCGGTCCCAGACGTGGCGCCGCGCGGCGGCCTCGAACTGCAACTAGGGCTCGGCCCAGGTTAGCACGCCATTATGGCCCCTCGGATGCGGTTGCGTCCGGGGGGCTTCGTGTTATCATCGAATAGCGCGGCGCACGACGGAGTGCGCCCCGAGCCGCGGCGCCAGCCGCTTTGCCGCCTTCCCAGCGCCGTCCCCCCGCGACCTGCAGGCCCAGCGACCCCGAGGGGGGACGCCATGAGCGCGCTCTCCGGTCACGTCCTGGTCCTCAACGCCGACTACCAAGCGCTCGGCGTGTGCAGCGTCGAGCGAGCCGTGGGCCTGATGTTCTTGCACAAGGCGGAGCTGGTCGAGGAGCGGCTGGACCGCGTGCTCCGGTCGGCGCGGGCGTCGTACCCGTGGCCGAGCGTGGTCCGGCTCAAACGCTACATCCGCGTGCCGTACCGGAAGGTCCTCTTGACGAGACGGAACGTCCTGCGTCGCGACGACCACCGGTGCGTCTACTGCGGCTCGAGCGACCGGCTCACCATCGACCACGTCCACCCAAAGTCGCGGGGCGGCCGGGACACCTGGGAGAATCTCGTCGCGGCCTGCACGCGCTGCAACAACGCCAAGGGCAGCCGGACGCCCGAGGAGGCCGACATGCCGATGAGGAAGCGGCCGTTCCGCCCGAGTCATGTCATGTACATGCGCGACCTGGTGGGCTCGGGCGAGGACGCGTGGAAGCCGTACCTCTACGCGGCCTAGCCCGTCCTCGAGGACGAGATCCGCGCCCTCGAGGCCGAGACATTGATCGGCTGCCATCGAGGTCGGCACAGACGCTCCACGGGGCCTCTCTACGACCGCCGTGATGCTGGGAGTGGGCACGCGCGCCCTCGAGGGCGGATCTTCCCACCCTCAACTCTCCAACTCCCCATGACGCTCACCCTTCCTGACGGCCGCGAGGTGCGGCCGGGCAAAGTCTTGTGCATCGGCCGCAACTACGCCGCCCACGTCGCCGAGATGGGCGATGTCTCCGAGGCCGAGCCCGTCGTTTTCCTCAAGCCGTCGACAGCGTTGGTGCCGAGCGGGGGGGAGGTCGTCCTGCCGTCGCAGTCGGACGACGTGCACCACGAGCTCGAGCTCGTCGCCGTTATCGGGACCGAGGCGAAAAACGTCTCGGAGGCCGACGCCCTCGAGGTCGTCGCGGGGTACGCGCTGGGCCTCGACCTGACGGCCCGCGACCTGCAAGCGCAGGCCAAGGCGAAGAAGGGGCCGTGGAGCATCGCGAAGGGGTTCGACACGTTCGCGCCGCTCGGCCCGATCACGGCGGCGTCGGAGGTCGGCGATCCGCAGGCGCTCGAGATCGCCCTCGAGGTCGACGGCGACGAGCGCCAGCGCGGCACGACGGACCACATGGTGTTCAGCGTCGCCCGGGTCGTGTCGTTCCTATCGTCGGTGTTCACGCTCGAGCCTGGGGACGTGGTCTACACCGGCACGCCCGAGGGCGTCGGCCGCATCGAGGACGGCGACACGCTCCGCGCCACGGGGACCGGTTTGGAGGACCTGACTGTAACTGTCCGGCGCGCGTCTCGTTAGGCGGGCACACGCTCCCGACCTCGATGCGCTTCTTTCTGCTCGCCGTCCTCCTCGGAGGTACCGCCTCGTCACAGACGACCGTTGAAGGGCTCGTCACCGACGCCCAGACTGGGGAGGGGCTACCCGCTGCGACCGTCCGCGTCGAGGGAACGAGCCGGGGCACGATCACGAACCGCGACGGGGCGTACTCCATCGAGATACCGGCCGGAGGGGACACGCTCGAGGTCCGGTTCCTCGGCTACGAGACCGCCCGCCGAGCCGTGCCCGCCAGCGGCGTCCTCGACGTCGCGCTCGCGCCGGCCGTCGCGTCGATCGGGGAGGCCGTGGTGACGGCGGGCAACCCGGCCGAGAACATCATGCGCCGTGTGATCGAGCGGAAGGCGCGGTGGCAATCCGGTCTCGAGACGTGGCAGGCCGACGTCTACTCGCGCCAGACGATGAGCGCCGACGGCCAGATCATCGGCGTCATAGAGGGGCAGTCGACGGCGTTCTGGGTCCGAGAGGTCGGTTTCCGAGAGGTCGTGACGGCCAAGCGCACGACGGGCAACCTGAGCGCGATCCCAGCCGAAGCATTCGGGGCCGCGGAGCAGACGATCAACTTCTACGACGACGAGATCCCGTTCGGCGGCTACGACCTGATGGGGCCGACGAACCCGCGGGCGCTGAGCTTCTACCGGTTCGCCCTCGAGGGCCGGCGCGCGGTCGGGACCGACTTGATCTTCGACCTGTCGTTCGCGCCCAAGAACCCGCTCCAGCCGGGCCTCCAGGGACGCCTCTCGGTCCTGGCCGACGCCGACGCCCTGATCGCCCTCGAGGCCCGCCCGAGCGGCGCCGTCCAGTTCCCTCTCGTCAACCAGTTCGACCTAGCGCTCGAGCAGCAGTTCGCCTCCTTCGGCCAGTCCATCGAAGGCGAGCCGGTGTGGCTTCCCGTCGACTTCAGGATGGTGGCGTCCGGGAAGCCGGGGAACGCGCTCCTGCGGTTCCCGGACTTGGGCTTCGCGATCAGCAGTCGGTTCTCGGACTACGCCCTCAACGTCGCCGTGCCCGACTCGCTCCTGGCCCTCGAGGGCGGACGGGCGGCCGTGGACTCGGCGTCGGTCGCCCGAGCGCTCCCGGTCGCGGGCGTCGTCCCTCTGTCCATGGAGGAGGAGCGGGCCTTCGCGGAGATCGACTCGACCCGTTCCTTTACGGAGGCCATCCGCCCGACCGGTCCACTGGCTCGGTTCGTCAACATCGGCGTCTCAGGAGCGCCCGGCGACGGTGGCTCTCGTCCTCGAGGCGTCCGGTTCGGGTTCGACCCCGCCGCGTGGTACAATCGCGTCGAGGGCGCCACCTTGGGAGGCTCCGCGACGGTTCGGATCAACGGCCACCGCCTCACCCTCGAGGGCGCGTACCAGACCGGCGCCAACGACGTCGCCCTCGAGGTCGACGGGTCGGTCCGGGTCAGCGAGAGCGTCTACGCCGGGGCCGACGTGCACCGCGACGTGGCGAGCTTGGGACAGTCCATCTTCGTCGAGCGGTCCACGAACACGATCGCGGCGCTGACGGGCGGCGAGGACTACTTCGACTACGTCGAGCGGAGGGGAGCCCGCGTCTGGATCGGTCGGTACGGCCAGGCGGCATCGAGCCTGACCGTTAATGCGTGGGCGGCCTACGACGAGACGCGCTCGGCGAGCGTGACGTCGGACTTCTCGCTCGTCGGTGACTTGGCGCCCGAGACCGTCTCCGTCCTCGACGCCGACCGCTGGATCGCGCGGACCGGCGGCTCGGTCCGCATCGGGTCCTGGAGCGACGGGCTCAACAGCGGCCTGACCGGGCAGCGCGCGGCCGTCGTCCGGTTCGAGGGCGGGCGCCTGAACACGGCCGAGTTCTCTGACATCGACGACCCCGACGGAAACTCGACCTACGGCCGCCTCGAGGGCGAGGTCCGCTGGTCCCAGCCGACCGTCCTGCGCCGGCGGCTCCTGGCGCCCACGCTGCACCTGCGCCTGGCGGCGGGCACAGCGACCGACGGGTTGCCTCTCGAACGGTCGTTCGGCATCGACACGCAGCTCGCGGGATTGTCGTCGTTCGGCGCGTTGCGTGCCCGCGACGGCCGGATGCTTCTCGCTCGCCAGTACGCCCTGGTCGCCTGGGAGCACGATTTTCGGAGCGTCCCGTTCGAACTCTTCGGGTGGCGCGGCGCGTCGCCTCGAGGGCTGTCGTTCCAGATTCACGGTGCTCACGCGTGGGCCACCGGATCGCCCGGCGCGTTCGTCGAGCCCAGCGTCGTCCACCACGAGGTCGGCGCGTCGATCGGTGCCGGCTACGCGATCCCACTCCGCCTCGACGTGACCTACCGGCTCACGGACGACCCCGGATTCGTGGTCGGCTTCGGGATCGCGCGCCTGTTCTAAGGACCGGAGGACGCGCTGCTCGCGTCGCGCCGATGCCGGCTCGTCCTCGAGGGCGAGACTCGTCGGTCCAGACGTCTTGCCTCTGGAGGGCACCACGAGCCGAGGTCGCTCGTTCGGTCGGCGTCCGATCCGCTCGTCCGTGCGCGCTCTTCCGCTGGCCCTCCTCTGTCTCGCGATCGCCGCTCACGCGCAGCCCGTCCGGCCCGGCGTCTCGCTCCCCGCGCCCGCCGACGAGCGCGCTCCCGGACCGACCGTCACG
>NZ_JBARYR010000585.1:0-4355 GCF_049648075.1 Rubrivirga sp.
GGCCGGTTCAGGGGGGCGCGGCGCCTGCGGCGCGGCGCGCGCTCCTGTTGCTCGACGAGTTCGCCCAACTCGGGCCGATGCCGCCCGTCCGCCGAGCCGTCTCGCTCATTGCGGGCTACGGCATCCAGGTCTGGCCCTTCTTGCAGGACTTGGGCCAGCTCCGTCGCCTCTATCCCAAGGACTGGGAGTCGTTCGTCGCCAACGCCGACGCGGTCCAGGCCTTCGGGACGACGGACCAGTTCACGGCCGAGTACCTCTCGAAGATGGCGGGCACGGCGACCGTCTTCCACCGGTCGCAGTCGTCGGGTCGGAGCCGGGGGAAGCACGCATCGAGATCGCAGAGCGCCGGGGCGACGGAGACCTCGCGCCCGCTCATCACGCCGGACGAGTTGAGGCGGCTTGGGAAGGGCGACCAGGTCCTCCTCGTGCGTGGGGAGGACCCGGTGCTGGCCCGGCGGATCGCGTACTACGAGGACCGGGAGTTCAGCCCAAGGGCTCGGTACATGGGAACGAGCAACTGAGGCTGCATGAGGGTCGCCGAGGAGAGCCAGGCTCGATAACGGCGCCTATTACTGAAACCCGTTGGCAACGTCGGGCAGCGTGTCGATCGGCTGGTCGACGGGCTCGACAGCCCCCACGTCGCCGTAGAGGTTGAACACGTGCCAGTAGTCGGTCGGCTCTGCGGGGCCTGCGAACTCGGCCACGAGCCCCGACGCGTTGTAGACCTGGACCGTCGCGTCGGCGAGCGAGCGGTCCCCGCTGAAGTCGTGGACGACGTAGCCGTAGACCCCGCCCAGCTGGCTGCCGATCGTGACCGTCTCGGGGCCGAGGCCGTCGGTGTCGTCGACGTCGAGGGTAGCGAACGGGAAGATGTCGGCTCCGCCTTTCTCCTGGTAGTTGATGTACCGGGCGGCGCTGGCGCCGTCGCTCGGGATCCGCACGTAGGTGTCGATGTCGCGGTCCGTGTCCCACGTCAGGACGATCCGCAGCGCGCCGCCCGTCACCACGGGGGAGAGCGTCACGTTCTGGGGCGTCGTCCCACCGGCCGCCAGTTCCACCGTAGCCGAGCCGCCGAAGTACCCGTCTGCGCTCCCGGTAAGTGTGCCCTCCCCGGTCGCTGCCAGGTCGCTGATCGTGAACCGGCCGTCGCCGTCAGAGACGGTGCACCGTCCCGTCCCGTCGAGGCAGACCTCTCCGCCCGCGAGTGCCCCCCCCGTGGTCGCGTCGATGAGCTGGCCGGTGACCGTCGCCAGCGCGTCGGGCGCGAGGAGGCCGCCCTCCAGGCCGTCCTGGCTCAGGCCGTTGCCGCTGAAGTCGTCCAGTCGCCCGTCGCCTTCGACCACGCTGCCGCCCTGGGAGCCGAACAGGCCGTCCTCGGCGAAGCCGGTCGTAACGGCCAGCCCGATCGTCGTCAGGCTCAGGGCCGCGAAGGTCAATCCTTTGAAGAGGTTGTAGCGGAAGAGCTCGGGCCGGGTGACCGTTTTCTTCGCGTTGCAGGGGTCGCCGAGCATCTTAGGACGGGTCGAGTGTGGGGGCTGTGGTTCCGCCGCTGGCGGAGGCCGTCGTGCTAGCGGCCTCGCCGGCGGGGACAGCCTGGGCGGGAGAGGGCGCTGGCAACTGCTCGACGAGTTCGACCTCGGGCGCGTGGCAGGTGACGCGCTGCGGTTGCTCGCCCGCGTAGGCGCACAGGCCGGTGAGCGCGCCCCCTCCTTCGAGGTCGACCGAGACGAGGTTGACGTCCTTGCGCGACCCGAGAACCCACATTCCGCTATCCGTCCAGCCCCCGTCGCCGTCTGCGCGGACCTCGGTGTGGTAGGCGTTCCCCGCCCAGCGCACGGCCCGGAAGCCGAGAACGGTGCCGCCGATGTCGTAGCTCCCGAGCAAGGAGAGCCCGTCGTCGTCGGAGCGGCAGACGAGGGACCGCACCGGTTGGTCCTGGCCGATCACCCAGCACGTCGGGGTCTCGTTGTCGTCGGACGTCACGGCGTAGACTCCGCCAACGGCGGTCTGACAGCGGACAGTGAGTTGGGGCTCGTCCTCGTACCGGCACGTGCCGACCAGCGTCTCGCTACCGTCGTCGGACGTGAGGTCGAGCGCGACGACGTGGTGCTCGACGCGTGCGCCGAGGAGCCAGGTCCCGGCGGGGCGCCAGGGGCCGTCCTCGCCACCAGTCTGGGCCTCGACCTCGTACGTGTTGTGGGCCGTCATCGTCGCACGGAAGGCGGTCAGGTCGTCGTCCCCGTATGACCACAACCCTTCGAGCGTGAACCCGCCGTCGTCCGAGGAGCCGCTCAGCGCGGTGAGCCGCTCGCCGGACCGGGTGCCCATCACCCACGAGCCCCCCTCACGCCAGCGCCCGTCGCCGTCGGCCTGGTGCTCGACGCGGTAGAGCTGGCTCCGGAGCGCGCTCGAGCGCGACGAGACGCCAGAGGCTAGGTTATCATGCGCCTCGTCGCCGTCCGCGCCGTTCTCCGTATCCGTCGCCTCGCTGTCCTGGAGCCGCTCCATCCGGCCGCCGCGCTGGACGTAGAGCTCGCCGACGCGGAGGTTCTTGGCGATGGCCATGTTGCGGCCGACCATGTCCTTGAGGAGGCCTTCGAGGTGGAGGTCGATCCGAAGCAGGCGGTTTTCGAGGTCGTCGTCCTCGTCTTGCTCGTCGTCCGACTGGTGGTCTGAGGACGGGGGCTCTGAGCTCTGCGGGTCTGCGGGTGCGAGGTCTGCGCTCATGCGAACCGCTGGCGACGACTCGACCGCGCGCGGCTCCGGGGCGGACAGCTCCCGCTCCTGTGCTTCCTGCTCCAGTTCTTCGATCCGTTTGTTAGCCCGGTCGAGGTCCGACCTCAGCCCGTCCCGCTCGCCCTCGAGCGGGCGCAGGTCGGCCGCCTCCCGCTGCGCCTCGTTAAGTTGGACCTCCTGCTGACGGAGCTGGTCGCGGAGCGTGCCGAGCTGCTCGCGCTCCTTCCCGAGCTCGGTCTCTAGCTCGGGGATTCGCGCGTTCACGCCGTCGAGGGTCGACTGCAGCGAGGCCCGCTCGTCCCCCATCGGGCGCAGGCTGGTGACCTCCTGTTGGAGGTCGTTCAGCTGGACCTCTTGGGCGCGGAACTGGTCCCGGATCGTGCCGAGCTGGGCCCGCTCCTTGTCGAGCTCCGCTTCGAGCTCCGGGATCCGCTTGGCACGAGCCGTCAGATCCTCGGCCTGACGGCGCAGGCCGTCGCGCTCGGACGTCATCTCGGAGAAGGCGTCGCGCAGCTTGCTCTCGCCCTCCGAGCAGACGCGCTTGTTGCGCCAGTAGAAGAGGTCGATCAGCCACTGGATGAGCCAGCCGGCTGTGAGACCGCCGAATGCGCCGACGATTGCTTCCATGGTGCTCTGTGTTCGTTGTCAAACGTGAATCGAAGCGCGGCGCCGGGTCTCCGACCGCCGCGCTCTGGGGTACGTGGCGAGAGGGGGTTACTCCGTCACCTCGTAGTAGCTAGCGAGGATGTCTACGATGTGCTCTAGGTCGTGCTCGTCTGCCAGCTCAGGGAGCCGCTTGTGGACCGCCTTGCGGACCGCTTCCCTGAACGTGACCGGGTCCACTGTGTGGCCCTTCACGTCGGCGTCGAGGCGGCGCACGAGTTCGTAGCTGCTCCCGATGTTGACCCGCTTCAGGGCTTCGGCGTGCGGCTCGGTGCCGGTTGAGACCTTGGGCAGGATGCGGCTGACGAAGGTGACGCGGTGGAAGACCCGCCAGCAGAGCGGCTTCTGCTCGGCCTGGTTCGCCTGGCGGAGCGCGGCCGCGTTGGGGTGCGGGCTCCGCTCCAGCCAAATCGGGTCGACGACCGTCTCGAACAGGTCCTCGAAGTTGTCCCGCTTCGGTTCGAGGTAGAACGTCATGAAGCGGTACGCGTCGACCTTACCCGGCTGGTTGACGGCGTTGCCGTCGCCGTCGTAGACCGCCTCGACCCCGCTGCCGAGGTCGTCGGGGTCGGAATACTTGTACTGCCCCAGATCGTCCGGCACGTCGAGCGACATCGCGAGCTCGAACGACGTCTCCTCCTCCTTGTCCTTCGAGAGCGCCGTGCTCACGCCGCCGCCGACCGTCCCCGTGATGCCGGCGCTGGCGACGGTGGGGCCATCGATCTCGAACGACACGCCGCCAGAGAGCTGGCCCGAGAGCTCGTAGCTCCCGCTGGCGGACTCGCTGCGGACCTCGCTGATCTGCGTCGACTCCTCATAGAACCCGCCATCGGCCGTCCAGACGTAGGTGTTGACGAGGTTGCGGCGCGCAAACCTCTCGGCGAGGCGGTCGTCGTCGGCCGCGAGGTGCGAGACCGCGCTGGCGACCGTCCCGCCGATCCCGCCCGCCAGCGCGC
>NZ_JBARYR010000586.1:0-1821 GCF_049648075.1 Rubrivirga sp.
CTTCTCGACGACCTCGGTCGAGACGTTGGCGGCGGAGCCGGACTGCTCGATCACGCTCGGGCTCGGTCCTGATCCCGGTACCTCGTCGCCCGAGAGCGTCGTGGAGGTCCCGCCGTCGATGTCGCCCGACGCGTCGCGGTCGGAGTCGGGCGCGGCGGCCTCGAGGTCGGCGGCGGAGTACATCGCGTCGATGGCCGTCGAGGCCGCGTCGACGGTACCGGGGACGGTCACGGCGCCGGCTCGGTAGAGCCCCTCGAACGTGTCGACCAGGACCTGGAGCGAGACGTCCTGGGCGTCGACGTCGCCGCTGTCGTCGCCGCCCGTGATCGAGACGGCTGCGGCGCTCGGGCCGTGCTCGTGGAGCGCGTCGACGGCGCGCTGTCCGCCCGTCGAGACGAACGTGGTCTGGCCGGCGTACTGCGGCTCGCCGTTGACGACCCCGAGGACGGTCTTGGCCGCGTCGTCACCGGACACGGCGCGCAAGTCGCGGACAGCGTAGGTCGGCTCGGCGCCGTCGGTCATGACCTCGACCAGGGCGAACGAGCGGGGGGTGGCGTCGGGAGAATGGAGGGCGCAAATAAAGCGAGCCATCGAGCAGAAAGGGGTTGTGAGAGTGGTCGCTTCGAACGGGTGGGCCTCGGCCACCGTTCCGTCCCTTCGGCTACGCTCAGGGCATGCCTCGAGGCTGGCGTCGCCTAGTTGTGACGCGCCTTCGACGCGGCCAGGGCGATCGGTGGAGGCGGCTGTCCGGCCACGCGGTAGCCCACCACGCCTCCGCCCTCGACGAAGACGACCAACCCCTCGGCCTCGGGGTCGTAGGTCTCGAGCTGGTGCGCCTCCCAGCCTTCGAAGTCGGCCTCGGTCGTGCCGGGCAGGTTGTGGATCTGGGTCGTGTAGAACAGGCGCTCGGGCTCGAACGGTCGAGGACGAAACCGGCGCGGCGGGTCGCTCCGCCACAGCACGACGGCGCCGGCGCCGTGACGCCGGTAGCCCTCGTAAGCCGCCGCCGAGAGCTCCGCCCAATGGTCGGACAGGAACGTCTGGTGCGACGCGGCCCGGCGCTGGACGGCGCGCGACCGGTCGGACCTCGACGTAATCGTGACGAGCCCTCGGGGCGTGGAGACGGAGACGGAGGACTCGGACACGTCGACAATCAGAGATGACCGGAGCCACGCCGGCTCCCGGACCCTGTTCCAGCCGATCTATCTTTCGGGCCTCTCCCCTCTCTGATATGCCCCGCTATTCAACCTTCGACGAGGTCTTGGCCTCCTACCCCTCCCGCTTCAACGGTGACAAAGCGCAGTCCATGGACGACAAGGTCCACATGCAGCTCACCGGCGACAACGCGCGCGACGTGACGCTCTACGTCCACAACGGCGAGCTCGACATCATCGAGGGCGAAGTGCCCGAGGACCCGACGCTCCGGCTGACGGCCAAGGCCGAGGACTGGGTCAAGATCGAGAACGGCGACCTCAACCCGATGATGGCGATGATGCAGGGCAAGGTCAAGATGAAGGGCTCGGTCCCGTTCGCGACCAAGTTCATGACGCTGTTCGGCTACGGCGGCTAGCGCTTGGACACGCCCGTCACCGTCCAGCACGCCCTCGAGGTCGTCCGCTCCGCCGCGCCGTCCCCTGGGGGCGAGCGCGTCGCCCTCGAGGACGCCGTCGGACGCACGCTGAGCACACCCGTCACGGGCGGCCCGCTGCCGCCGTTCGACACGTCGGCGATGGACGGGCTGGCCGTCCGCATGTCCGACCTCGAGGCCGTTCCGGCTCGCGTGCCGGTCGTCGAGGTGGTCCACGCCGGAGACCCGCCGCC
>NZ_JBARYR010000587.1:0-4142 GCF_049648075.1 Rubrivirga sp.
GGAGGACCCCGAGGCATTTGTTGAGACCGTCGTCCGCATCGCTCCGGGTTTCGGCGGCATCCACCTCGAGGACATTCGAACACCGGATTGCTTCTGGATCGAGGAGGAGCTGATCCGCCGCCTCCCGCAGCCGGTCATGCACGACGACCAGCACGGAACGGCGACGGTGCTCTTGGCAGCGGTCTTTAGTGCCCTTCGCCAGACGGGCCGGCAGGGCGACCGCGACCTGACCTGCGCACAGGTCGGACTCGGCGCGGCCGGCCTTGCGATCGCTCGATTGCTGCTCACGGCCGGGTTCCGCGTCATCGGCGTCGATCCCGGTTCCGATGCCCGAAACCGCCTCGAAGCCCTCGGCGGAACGACTGCCAGCCTCGAGGACGCTGCCGCCCAAGCGGATGTCCTGATTGCCACGACAGGCGTCGTCGGGTTGCTCACTCCGGAGTTGATCCGCCCCGGCCAGATCGTGCTCGCGCTCTCTAACCCGGTCCCCGAAATCACGCCGGAGGCCGCCCTCGAGGCCGGCGCCGCGTTTGCCGCTGACGGCCGGAGCGTCAACAACGCGCTCGCGTTCCCGGGCCTGTTCAAGGCCGCTCTCGACGTGGGCGCACCTGCAATCACCAACCCGATGAAGATCGCGGCGGCCCAAGCGATCAGCGACCTGGCGCCGAATGAGGAGTTGGTCCCGAGCCCGTTCCACCCCGAGGTCCACACGCGCGTCCTCGAGGCCGTTCGGCGAGCGGCGTAGAAGGGGAATATTGCAAGGAAGGGGCAAGAGAGGAATCGATCCCTCCCGCCGTACTTGTTCAGGTTCGCCCTCGAGGACGCCCAGAATCGCCTCGGAGACTGTCTTACGGACTCCCGTCGTCCTCGAGGGCGCCACATCGCTCAGCCCTTTACCTCTTATACCCCAGCGCGGCGACCTAGCGCGGCAGTGCGATCGTCGGCTCCTCCGGGTCGGGACGGTAAAGCGTCACGTTGCGGCCCATCGTCTGGACGACGTGTGCGCCCGCTAGCTTTTCGGCGATCTCGTGCGCCAAGCTCTTCGCGCTGTCCGGCGCGTTCTCTAAGACGCGCACCTTGACCAGTTCGTGCTGCTGAAACGTCTCCAGCAGCGACCGGACGACGGCCGGCGTCACGCCGTCCTTGCCGACGTGGGCGGTCGGCTTGAGCGAGTGGGACAGGCCACGCAGGTGAGCGCGTTGCTTCGAGGTCAGGGTCATGGAGGATCGGGCAGCCAGGACACAGTATCCGACCTCAAGGGCGCTCCGTCCGGCGAGTCTGAGAGAACTCGACACGTCGAGGTCGCTGCGGTACACTGACCGACCCACGTCTCCGTCCTCGATGTACCGCTTTCTACTCGCCCTGCTTCTGCTCCCTGTCACCGCTCTCGAGGTCGAGGCGCAGCGGGTCCAGTACGACTCGACGCTGTTCTCGTCGCTCGAATACCGACTCG
This sequence comes from Rubrivirga sp., assembly GCF_049648075.1. Classification (GTDB taxonomy): domain Bacteria; phylum Bacteroidota; class Rhodothermia; order Rhodothermales; family Rubricoccaceae; genus Rubrivirga. The sequence continues at coordinate 1,454 of NZ_JBARYR010000587.1, forward strand.
TAGGGCCGTTCCGAGGGGGCCGAGCGTCAGGCGTCGCCGGCATCGAGGGCGATCCGCTGACGTACTACCAGGGCGCGACCGGCGGTGGCGTCTGGCGAACGCGCGACGGCGGCGGAAGCTGGGAGAACATCTCGGACGGCTACTTCGGCGGGAGCATTGGGAGTGTGGCCGTCGCTCCGAGCGATCCCAATGTGATCTATGTCGGAGGTGGCGAAAAATCGCTTCGGGGCAACGTATCGCCGGGGTGGGGGATGTGGAAGAGCGACGACGCCGGCCGCTCGTGGCGGAGCCTGGGCTTCGAGGGCGGGCAGCACATCCCGCGCATGGTGGTCCACCCGCGCGACGAGGACGTGGTCTATGCAGCGGTTTTGGGACATGCGTTCGGGCCGAACGAGGAGCGCGGCGTCTTCCGCTCGCGCGACGGCGGCGAGACGTGGGAGCACGTCCTGTTCGTCAACGAGAACGCAGGCGCCTTCGAACTCGAGATGGACCCGACCAATCCGCGCATCCTGTACGCGAGCATCTGGCGCGTCCGCCGGACACCGTACAGCTTCTCGAGCGGGGGAGAGGGCTCGTCCATCTGGAAGTCGACCGACGGCGGCGACACCTGGACGGACATCTCGGGCGCGCCGGGCTTCCCCGAGGGCACGTGGGGCATCAGCGCGGTCTCGATTTCGCCGGCCGATCCCGACCGCGTCTACGCGCTCGTCGAGAACGAGAACGGTGGCCTGTTCCGCTCCGACGACGCGGGGGAGACCTGGACGTTGGTCTCGGCCGATCGCAATCTGCGCCAGCGCTCGTGGTACTTCACGCGCCTAGGCGCCGACTCCGAGGACCCCGACAAGGTGTGGGTGCTCAACGTCCAGCTCTGGGTGTCGGCCGACGGCGGGCGCACCTTCGAGGACGTCCGGACGCCGCACGCCGACCATCACGACATCTGGATCGCGCCCGAAGACGGCGACCGCATCGTGATCGCGGACGACGGCGGCGCCCAGGTCACGTTCGACGGCGGCGACACGTGGAGCACCTACCTCAACCAGCCGACGGCGCAGTTCTACCGCGTCACGACCGACAACCACTTCCCGTACCGGATCTACGGAGGCCAGCAAGACAACTCGACCATCCGAATCGCGCACCGCAGCGCCGGAGGCTCGATCACGGAGCGCGACTGGGAGCCCTCCGCCGGCGGTGAGTCCGGCTGGCTCGCTCCACACCCCGACGACCCAGACATCGTGTTCGGCGGGAGCTACGGCGGCTTCCTGCAGATGGTGAACCACCGGACCGGCGAGAGCCGCATCGTCAACGTGTGGCCCGAGAACCCGATTGGAGCACCCGCGAAGGATCTCAAGATCCGCTTCCAGTGGAACTTCCCCTTGCTGTTCTCCCAGTACCGAGATCCCGAAACGAACGACTTCCCCCTGTTCGCCGCTGGAAACCGTCTTTACCGCTCGACCAACTACGGTCAGACGTGGATTCCGATCTCGCCCGACCTGACGCGAGCCGACCCCGCCACCTTGGAGTCGTCAGGCGGTCCGATCACCCAAGACAACACGTCGGTCGAGTACTACGCGACCATCTTCGCCCTCGAGGAAAGCCCACACGACGAGGGCACGATCTGGGTCGGCAGCGACGACGGCCTGTTGCACATCACGCGCGACGGCGGCGACTCGTGGACCGACATCACGCCCGTCGAGCGACTCCTGCCGTCCGACGCGATGATCAACTCCATCGAGGCCGATCCCATGCGCCCAGGCGCTCTCTACGTCGCCGCGACACGCTACAAAGTCGACGACTTCGCCCCGTACCTCCTGCGCACCGCCGACTACGGTGCGACGTGGCAACGCATCGACGACGGCATTGAATCGCCCGCCTTCACGCGCGTCATCCGCGCCGATCCTGAGCGCGCTGGACTCCTGTACGCTGGCACCGAGCGCGGCATGTTCGTCTCGTTCGACGACGGCGAGAACTGGCAGCCGTTCCAGCTCAACCTGCCCATCGTGCCCGTCACCGACCTCGACGTGCGCCAGGGCGAACTGGTCGTCGCGACGCAAGGCCGCGGCTTCTACGTCCTCGATGACCTGACGCCGCTCCGCCAGCTCGAGCCCGCCGTCCTCCAAGCCGACGCGTGGCTGTTCGAGCCGAAGCCGACCTACCGCGTTGACGGGTACCGCCAAGCCGTGACGCGTGGCGCCGGCACCAACCCCGAGTCTGGCGTCGTCGTCCACTACCGACTCGCCGAAGCGATGCCCGACTCGGCCAGCGCTGCGCTCAAGATCATCGACCGGACGGGCGAAGTCGTCCAGACGTTTACGCCCGACGACGACGAGTTCGAGCTCCCCCTCGAGGCCGGTATGAACCGTGTCGTCTGGGGACGTCGCTACCCCGACGCCGCTCGGTTCGACGGGATGATCTTTTGGGGCGGCGGCTTGAACGGTCCGCAGGCGACCCCCGGCAGCTACACCGCGCGTCTCGTCCTCGAGGCCGACAGCCTGGAGGTCCCGTTTGAGATTCTACTGGATCCGCGTTCGTCCTCGACCCCGGACGATCTGCAGGCGCAGTTCGAGTTCTTGCGAGAGGTCCGAGACAAGGTGACGGAGGTCAACGAGTCGGTCGAGCAGGTCCGCGATCTACGGGCTCAGATCCGCTCTTTTCTGGCGAGGTTGCCCGACGGAGTATCAGGCGTTGACAC
>NZ_JBARYR010000588.1:0-3477 GCF_049648075.1 Rubrivirga sp.
TATCTGACGTGGTCCGGCCTCGAGGGCGATTCTTTGACCGTGATGCCGCCGCCGGGCGCCCCAACGGTAGGCCTGTTCGCCGCCAAACCTCAAACGGCCGCCATCGAGGACGGTCGGCTGCGCGTCCCGATCCCCTCCGGCACGACGCCCACCGCCCCACGCTACCGCTCGCAGTACGGCCTCGAGGGCGGGACCGCCCCGCTCCTCTACGTCGTCACGCGGGACGGACAGCCGATCGCGGGCGGACGCCTGCCCGTCGAGGTCGTGCCCCCTGCGACCGTCGACCTCGATGCGGCGCCGATGCGGTTGGTGTCCGGCGTCAACCGGATCCCGGTCGAGGTCGTGAGCTTCCAGGCCGGCCGCGACACGGTGACCGTCGGCGTGACGGTCTACCGAGGCGACCGCGCCGTCGCCTTCCAGGTCCGCGACGTGCCCGCGGGCACCGCCGTCTTCGAGATCGACCTCGAGGACGCCGCGCCCGGCGCGTACCGCGTCCAGTCGTCGGCACGGACGACGGGGTGCGGGCTGCCGTGGTTCATCGTCCAGCGGCCCGCCGCGGTCCTCCCCGACGTGGCCGTCGCGCCCGGCCTGCGCGTCGGGTTCGTCGAGAGCTACGACGGCACGACGGCCGACGCCTTGGAGGTCATGGGCGCCGACGTGGTCCGGCTCGACAGCACGGCGCTCGCAACGAGCGACTTCGGCGGCCTGCACACGGTCGTGGTCGACATCCGCGCACTCATGGACCGGTCCGACCTCGAGGCGCACCGCGACAACCTGATCGACTGGACGGAGGCCGGGGGCCACTTGGTCGTGACCTACCACAAGTCGTTCGAGTGGAACCCGATCGGCGGGATCGCGCCGTACCCGCTCTCGCTCAGCCGCGACCGCGTGACCGACGAGACGGCGCCGGTCACCGTCCTCGAGGGCGGCCACACCGTGTTTCAGTCTCCCCACGTCCTCGAGGACGCTGACTGGGACGGCTGGGTCCAAGAGCGCGGCCTCTACTTCCCACGCGACATCGACGACCGGTACCAGCGGCTCCTCGAGGTCGGCGATCCGGGCGAGGCGCCGCTGACGACGGGGCTGCTGTTCGCCGAGGTCGGCGAAGGCACCTACGTCTACTCACCTCTCGGGTGGTACCGGCAGCTCGGCGCGCTCAACGCGGGCGCGTGGCGGGCCTTCGCCAACCTGGTCTCGCTCCCGCTCACGGACGGCCGGACCGCCGGCCTCGAGGGCGACGCGTCCTCGACGAGCGGCGGCCGGTAGAGGGTCCGAGTCCACCCCGGTGTCTCTCGTAGAGCTCATCTGAGGAGGAGGTTCGTCGTCCTCGAGGGCGACGTGGCCCGCGCACGATCGTTGCGCGATTCACCGCGCGGGCCGACCTCGAGGTCGTGGAAGGCTCAACAGCTCATATCGGTACCGATACCATGTCGATATCGGAGATCAAAACGGACCGACCTGGTTTGTGAAGATGGCTTCGACCCTGGTTCGCCACGGGTTCGCCCGGGGTTCGGCGTCCCTTCTCAACAAGGGGCCGGGTCCCCCGTTGAGGAGCTTCCACACGGCGATCCGCCAGCTTCCAGTCCGATGACGCACACCTTTTCCTCTGCTCCCGTTCGGCTCAGCCGGCACTGGCAGGCGACGTGCGGCCAAACCGACTGGCGAACCCGGCTGACGCCGCTTGAACGGGGATAGGGGCCGACTGGCCTCCCCCACTTTGTCACCGCCGGACGAGAGGCGTCCGGTCCATTGCGCCACGCGGCGCATTCCACCCCGACCCGCAGCGAGCGCTGCGCGTCATCTCGTTCTAGAATCATGATCAACCTCCGCCGACCCGTAACCCGCACGTCGTTCCTCGACAGCCGCTTCCGCTTGCGCAACCGCGCGAACCGCCTCCTCGAGGCCGGCCACTCCGTCAACGACAGCCAGCTCGACCCCGTCGCGCACGTCGGCCGCCCCGGCAACGTCGACGACACGACCGAGCGCTCCGGCGACTCGGCCTAACCCGGGTATCTTCAAACCGACCGGCGTCGGCGCTCGCGCGTCGGCGCCGGTTTTGTTTTGGCCCCGCCTGTGACCGACCTCCGCCCTCCCTCCCGCTACGACGACGCTCGGCTCGAGAGCTACGTCCCTCAGAACGAGAGCCAGCGGGAGGCGCGCGGCAAGGCCTCGAATTTCGTCCGGCTCGTCAAGGTCCGAGAGGGCCGGCCCGCCTGGCTAAAGCTGTTCCAGCGCGACGACGGACTGCGCGGCGGTCTCTACCTCGTCGGCCCGGTGGGGACCGGCAAGACGCACCTGCTGGCCTCGATCTGGCACGCGCTCGAGGGCGACGGCATCGGCTGCGCCTACATCCACTCGTCGGCCCTTTTCCGCGCGACGGAGCCGCCGGACGTCTGGGCCGATCAGATCGCGCAGCGTGCCCGCGTCCTGTGCTTGGACGAGGTCGAGCTCGACGACCCCGCGGGCGAGGTCCGGCTCATCGCGGTTCTGAAAGGGCTCCGCGAGCGGGGCGTTGTGCTGGCCGCGACCTCGAACGCTGAGCCCGAGCGGTTCGTCTCGTCGCACCTGGGCCGCGACCGGCTCGAGCGGTTCATTTCCGAGGAGTTCCAAACGCAGTACCACGTCGCGTTCGTCGGCGGCGAGGACTTCCGGCAGGGGCTCGAGAAAGAGGGCCGCGCCTGGATCGGCGACCTCGAGGCCGCGCGCGACGCCATGCGGCGCGCCTTCCAAGACGCTCCCGACCCCAAGCGCTGGCTCGACTTCGACGACCTGATCCGGCTCACGACCCACGTCGAGCGGACCACGCTGACGCGCGACCTGGCGTCCTCGAGGTCGCTCTACCTCGACGGCATCGACGTGACCGACACCGACGACGCGCTCCGCCTGCTGCGCGTCGCCGACGACCTGTACGGCCTGCCGGACCCGCCGACGCTGTTCTTCACCTCCCAGTCCGCGCCGGCCGACTGGTTCGCGGCCGACGGCCGCGCCGGCCTCGAGGCCGCGATCGCGGAGAAGTTTACCCGGACCACGAGCCGGCTGACGGCGCTGGCGGAGGTGGAGCGCGTGTAGCCGCCCTCGAGGGCGCGAACCGGACGTGCGAGACGACGTTGGCCCGACCGACTCCCGCTCGCTCGCACACCCGCCGCTCATGAAACGCGCCGTCGCACTCGTCTTCGTCCTCGCCCTCTCGGGCTGCGGCGCTGTCAAAGAAGCGCTCGTCGAGGCCGGCATCGAGGACCGCCGCAGCGACGCCGGCCTCGAGGCCCGGACGGTCGAGGTCGACGGCCGTTCCGTCGCCTACCTCGAGCGGCCCGGCCCCGAGCCCGCACTCGTGCTGGTCCACGGGTTCGGCGCCTCGAAAGACACGTGGCTCGGGTTCGCGGCGGCGTACCCCGAGGGCCGGCGTCTTCTCGCACCCGACCTGGCCGGCCACGGCGGGAGCGTCCGGGACTCCTCGGTGGCCTACGACGGCGAGCG
>NZ_JBARYR010000589.1:0-2773 GCF_049648075.1 Rubrivirga sp.
GCCGTGAGCGCGACTGTCAGCCCGCCGCCCGTGGCCGTGCCGATCTCGACTTCGCCCCGCGCCTCGTCGGGCGGCGGGGGCGGCTGGAGCTCTCGGAAGTCGAAGTCGAGCGTGTCCGGGACGCACCCGGCGACGAGCAAGAGCAGGAGGGAGAGTCGTTTCATGGCGCGGCCTCGACGTGGGCGGGGCGGTCGTAGAGGGTGTGGAGGAAGGCGACCAGCGCGGCGCGGTCGTCTGGGCTTAGCCGGAGCGGTAAGACGCGGGCGCTCTGGCCCGGCGTGCCGTCGCCGCCCCGGTCGTAGTGGTCGACGACGGCCTCGAGGTCGGCGAAGCGTCCGTCGTGGAAGTAGGGAGCGGTCCGGGCAACGGCTCGGAGCGAGGGGACGCGGAACGTGCCGCGATCCTCATCGGAGAACGTGATTCGGGCTCGGCCGGGGTCGTCGTCGGTGACGGACGCGCCGTTGTTCTTGAACCCGTCCGTCGTTAGCTGCGGCCCGGCGTGGCAACTCTGGCAGTGCGTCTCGAAGAGAGCGAGCCCGGCACGCTCGTCGTCCTCGAGGGCGGAGGCGTCGCCGGCGCGGTAGCGGTCGAAATCGGTCGGTGCGCTCACCAGCGTCCGCTGGAAGGCGGCGAGCGCGTAGGTCAGCGTCTGGACGTTGGGGCCGTCGCCGTCGAAGGCCTCGGCGAAGAGGGTTGGGTACTCGGGGTGCTCGCGGAGTCGGGCGAGCGCGTCCTGCGGGGCGAGGTCCATCTCGTGCGGGTCCTCGAGGGGGACGAGGGCCTGGCTCTCCAAAAAGAGCGCGCCGCCGTCCCAGAACAGCGTCTTGCGGTAGGCCACGTTTAAGAGGGACGGCGCGTTGCGCAAGCCGACAGCGCCGCCGACGCCGACGCTCTTTTGGCGACCGTCGGAGAAGGACAGCTCCGGCAGGTGACACGAGCCACACGAGACCGTCCGGTCGCGCGACAGGATGGGATCGAAGAACAGCCGGTCGCCGAGGGCCACGCGGTCCGCGCGGAGCGGGTTCTGCGGCGGGACGGGGAGCGGCTCGAACCCGTCAGGCACGGGCACCACGACCGTGACCGGCCCGGGCGTCTCCGCCAAGCCGGCCCCGTCGCATCCGGCCGCGCAGAAGGCGGCCGCGAGCAGGAGTCGTAGGTGCCCGCGCATCGGGCTACATGTCGAGGCCGCGGACGCCCTGCAGCGTGAACGCGGTCTGCGCGTTCGCCGTCGCCTGGTCCACGACGCCCTGGCAGCCGCCCGTCATGCAGAAACGGTTGGCCGGATCGGCGTAGTCGATGCCCTGGACCAAGCGCCCAAGATCGAGCATGACGTGGAGGTCCTGCATCTGGCCGCCCATCAGCTCAAAGTCCTGGTCGAGCGTGACCGTCGTCGCGTTCGGCGACAGGCCGACGTGGAGCCGCCACTGGCCCGAGGCGGGGTCGCCCGGCGTGTCGGTCGCGGCGTCGACAGCGCCGTCGCCGTCGATGTCGAGCAGTCCGTCCAGGCGCAGGAAGACGAAGCCGGCGTTCCAGTTCCAGTGCATCGAGGGCGTCTGGGGCGCGAGCGGGTGGTCGACGGGCGCGTCCTCCGGGGCGATCCGGTTGTCGAGCCCCTGGACGCCCAGCAGCATCCGAACGCCGGTGTAACGGCCCGAGGGGACCTCGCCCAACGTCGTCGGCTGGCGTCCGGCGTCGGCGTCGACCAGGACGTAGCGCTGGTCGAGGGTGTGCTGAATGTCGGTGTCGGCGTCGTCCTTGGCGCGGACGGTGACCGGCTCGTCGGCCATGACCATGATCTCGCGGCCGTCCTCGTGCAGGAGCGTGATGCCGGAGAGGTAGAGGTGGGCGATGTCGAGCTGGCCCGTCGTGCCGTTGACGGCGAAGGGCTGCCCGGCGGCGAGGTCAGCGCCGTCGGCCATCGTCTGGACGTCCAGGCGGACGGTGGCTGGGTCGCTGGAGGTCGTGTCGCTGGAGTCGCAGCCGGCGACGACGAGGGCGAGCAAGAGTGCGCCGGTCGGCGCGAGGGTACGGAGAGTCATCGGTGTACAAGCGTGACTGAACGGCACGGACGGTCCGTGCCAGACAGGTGCGATGGTGCCGACTGGCAGAGGCCGGTCGGACGGAAAGGGGGGCGGTCCGTCCTCGAGGTCGACCCCGAACGGGGTCGCGCAGAGCCCGCCCTGGGCGTGGCTCGTCCTCGAGGTCGGTCTAGACATGCGCGGCGTCATCCCTCACGGACACACGTCCTCGAGGTCGATCGATCGGCGCACGATCACACCGGCTCACGGTCCGCAGCGTGCGGACGCGTCACAAGAGCCGGCGGACTACCCCCGCCTCGGGGGATGGAACACGTCCTCGAGGGCGCCGCTGTCGTCCTCAAGACCGGTCCGCCCGGTCGGGGAGGAGGGCTCGCGCCAGGCGTCCTCCGGCACGGCCGACGCCGGCGGAGCAACGGCGATGAGGGTCGGCGCGGTCACGACGGCCTTCGGCGTGTGGGCCGGCTCGTCGTGGCCGTGGTGGCTCTCCATCTTCTTGTTCAGAAAGCACATCCCGTCACAGTCCGAGTCCGGGGACTCGCACAGGTGCTCGGCGATGTGCTCCTGCCGAACCTCGAACGCGCCCCAGATCACTAGCGCGCCCAATGTGCTGGTCAGCACAGCGAAGGCAGCGATGAGGCCGAGGGCGAGACGGAGGAGTGCCACGATGAAGGCTACGGACGACAGGGCGGTCTCGGGGTGAAAACGAGCAGAGGGCGCTCCGTGTTACACCGGCG
>NZ_JBARYR010000590.1:0-4084 GCF_049648075.1 Rubrivirga sp.
GGAACGAGGCGGGCCGTCTCGAGCCGGGCGACGGAGCGCTGCGACTGCGGGTCGAACTCCCGGATCTGGTCGACCTCGTCTCCGAAAAACTCGAGGCGGACGGGGTAGCCACCTGCAAACGGATACACGTCGAGGATGCCTCCCCGAAGAGCGATCTCGCCGGGCTCGCTGACGAACTCGACGAGGGAGAATCCCTGAGCGGTGAGGCGTTCGATTAGCTCTTTTGGAGGAGCATCATCGCCGACGTTGATGCTCATCGTCTCCTCCTTCACCGTGCTCGGCGGCGGGACGCGCTCGAACAACGCTTCGACGCTCGTGACCAACACACCTTTGAACCCTGTACGGAGTTGCCCGAGTGCATCCGCCCGCTGAACGAGAGGTAGAGAGTCGGTCAGCTTGTCGTCGTCGTACGGCGTTTTGCCGGTAGGAGGGAGGAGGAGAACCCGTCCCTCACCACCGAGCAACTGCTCGAGGTCGGATCGTAGATAGTCCGCGCTCTCGCTCTCAGCCGTGAGCGCCACAATCTGATCGTGGGTCGTGGCGAGATCCGCGAGCGCAAACGCAGGCAGTGATCCAACCACGCCTTTGAGACGCAGGGACTCACCGTCCTCGAGGTCGCCCACGGTCGAGCGCAGGTCGGCAAAGAATGGGAGTGAGCGCAGCCGCTCGGCGATGTCCTGTAGAGTCACGGTGCCTGGTGGTGTCGTTCCGTTGGCGGCGCGGTCACGCGAACGAGAGGTCGAAGCGTGCGCCTCGACCCCTGCCCCGGCTCCATCAGGACCCGCGCCTTTGGGAAGCGCCGGCCGTACTCGTGTTCCGCACGAGGACCGTCCTCGAGGACGGAAACGCAGTCTTCGACAGACCTCGGTTTCTAGCTCGTCTCGATCGCACGCCGCACGAACCCGTCGCCATCCTCGATGCGCCGCTTCGCGTGGTCGGCGTCCACGTTCGCGAGCAGCATCACGAGCGCCGTCTTGACGTGTCCGTCGGCAGCCTCGAGGGCGGTGGTCGCCGTGTCGTAGTCGACCTCGGCGGCCGTCATCACGATCCGCTTGGAGCGCTCCACCAGTTTTAGGTTGGTCATCTGCAGGTCGACCATCATGTTCTGGTAGACCTTCCCGAGTCGCACCATCGTGGCGGTCGAGATCATGTTCAGGATCAGCTTGGTCGCCGTCCCGCTCTTCATCCGGGTCGAGCCCATGATCGGCTCGGGTCCCACGTCCGCGCAGATCGCGACGTCGACCTCGAGGGCGAACTCGCTCCGCGGGTTGCAGGTCACGAACAAGGTCTTTGCTCCGATCTGTCGAGCCTTCTCGACGGCTCCGACGACGTACGGGGTCCGTCGGCTCGCTGCGATCCCGCAGACCACGTCGTTGCTCGTGACCCCCGCTTCAACCATCGCGTCGGCCCCGTTCGATTCGAGGTCTTCGGCCCCTTCTTGGGCTTGAAACATCGCCTCTCGGCCCCCTGCGATCAGGCCCTGGACCAGCTCTGGAGGCGTTCCAAACGTGGGCGGGCACTCGGCTGCATCGAGGACGCCGAGCCGCCCGCTCGTCCCCGCACCACAGTAGAAAAGCCGTCCGCCGTTGCGGAACGCGGCTTCTACAATCCGCACGGCCTCGGCGATGTAGGGGAGCTCCGAGGTCACCGCCGAGACCGCGATCTGGTCTTCCGCGTGGATCATTCCCAGCACGTCCTCGAGGTCGGCCCGGTCGATGTTGAGAGTCCTCGGGTTCCGCTTCTCCGTGCTCAGCGACTTGAGCTCGTTAAACAGGTCTTTGGAGGCGGACATGTAGCTTGGTTCGGTAGAGGCTCCAAGCTATCCCTATGAGCGCGAGCGCGAGCATCCCGAAGATGAAGCTCTGCCATTGAGATGACGGTTCGTAGATGGCCGACGCGTCCCCCGACACGGTCGGCGCAGCCCAGAAGAACGGGCTTGCTCGAATTCCCGCGTGGGACTCGATGTACTCGATTTGAGCGCGCCTCAACGCTTCGTCTTTGCGTGAGCCGCTCGCGACGGCGTTGTAGAAGCTGGTCATTAGCGTCGCGGACGCCCGGTCGCTCACGGGCCACAACGTCGCGACCGTTGACCTCGCACCTGCCGCTCTCATCCCGTACTGCAGTCCTATGATCCCTTCGCCTGCAACCGCCACTCCACCACCCGTAGAGCACCCGCTCAGTACCACCATGTCGGCTTGCAGCGTCGTTTCCATGACCTCATACAGGTGCAACGTCCCGTCCTCGTAGGCATCGGACGCTAGCTCGATCCTCGACGATAGCGGAAATGTCGGGTCTGCCTCAGCGTGAGAGGCAATGTGTATGACGTCCGCTTGCCTAGCTCTACGGTAAAACTCGGATTCGGTCGCCTCATCATCTAAAAGCCGTGTCCCTCCGATAGAGGCTTGCACGCCTCTCAGTTCGTCTTCTACGTGGTTCAAGTCGGATATGAGGTTGTTCCACATGGAACCCTCGAAGGTGGCTCTGCCCATCAGAATCGCTTCGGCGTCTCGAATGGTCACATGATCAGGCCCGGCCACAAATGAAGCCGATACGTCGTAGCCGATGGTGATACGGTTGATTAAATATGGAGCGGATTCGTACTCCGTAGACGTCTCCGTTGTGAGTGCAGCAAACGGAACGGTTGAGGTCACCGCGTCTGGAACGATGACGACGGATGATGTCGCGACCACGTCCTCGATCGGCTCCCACAGCTGCCTGTACAACGCGTGCAGCGCATCTAACGAAAAGGAAGGATTCGACATCGACGTCTCGTTCCATGGGAAGCCGACCCGTTGCAGGATGGTCCTGACCGTTGCAGGGGACACGTCGAGTGGCCGCGCGATCACTGTATCACCGTTCACTACGAAAGCTGTGCTACCGGAGCGATCGATCATGAACGACACTAGCGTTTGGTCGCGTGCCCTGAGTCGGTCCCGCAGATCTTGGACATTGAGCCTGGTGTCGCTTCGCCTTGGGGCAGACACGGCCTCGAGCCCTGACTGCAGCTCGGAGACGGCGGACATGAGTTCACTCTGACGGTCTGGGCTCGTCTCGCGATACAGTTCTACGCGAGTGTCGACCAGTCGAGAGGACAACGAGTCAATAAGATGTCTGGTCGAGTCGGTCAGAGACCTGCGGATCGCATGATGCCGCACGACGTCTTGGAGGTATCGCGCCCGAGTGGCATCGAGGACGATGAGTGCCTCCTCCACGTCGCCCATCGCTAGCTGCGTCCGTGCGAGACCACGGAACGACGCCTGCACTTTTGCAAAGGCAGACGCGCTCCAGTCCTGAAGCCCAAGGCGGTCCCGATACGTCTCCTGGAGCGAGACTGCGGCTTCATAGTGGCGGTGAGCGCGTTCCCAATCTCGCTCTCCTTCAGCTATCGCGCCGAGTTGCTCGAGAGCGCTCGCTTCGCCCTCGAGGTCGGAACGGTTGAGGGAGATCTCGAGAGCGCGCTGCGCTGCATCTCGTGCACACTCTGGATCCTCTCGAAGGACGCACACACGGCTTTCGATCATCGAAACGGTGTAGGGAGCTACAGGTAGTAATAGGCCGGCTCGTTCCGCTTCGCTTTCCGCGATCTCGAGAGCTGACGAAGACGCTTCTTCGTCGTCCAGCATCTGTAAGGCGAGAGCTCTGAGAGCCATCGCTACTGATCGATACCCGATAAACTGACCATCAGACGGTAGCTCCTCAAGGGCGTGATCTGCGTGCGCCAACAAGGTCGACGCCTCGCTTTCCCACAATGAGTCGCTCGGCTGGCTCTCCATGGTCTCCATCGTTAGAATGGCACGGCTCGTCAGGACCAGCCCCAGAGGATGCTGGAGGCGCTCATTCGTGATCAGACTATCCTCGATCAAATCCAGAGTGGCCCGGATGTAGCGTGCGGAGGCGGCCGCGTCTCCTAGAATCCTGGCCGTCGAGGCCGCTTCTGCGAGGGCGCGACTGCCAACATCCGCCTCGACGGTGTATGACATGGATGCCGCTTTGTAATAAGAGCGCGCACCTTCGACCGTCCTGCCGAGCTCGGCAAGCACGTAGCCGCGTTGGATCAGCAGCCTGACATAAGACTCGGCGGTGC
>NZ_JBARYR010000591.1:0-3088 GCF_049648075.1 Rubrivirga sp.
GACCGCGTGACGGGCAAGCTCGAGGCGTGGGCGCCCCATGCCGAGGTCATCCACGTCGAGATCGACCCGTCGTGCGTCTCGAAAAACGTCTTCGCCGACTGCGCCATCCTTGGCCACGTCGCCGACGTCCTCGAGGACCTAGAGCCCCACCTCGAGCCAAAGGACACCGACGCCTGGCTCGAGCAGATCGACGGGTGGCGGTCTCAGGTCGAGGTCACGCCCTCGAGGACGGACGGCAAGCTCGGTCCCCTCGAGGTCGTCCACAAGCTGGGCGCCAAGGCCGGCGACCAGGGCGTGCTGACGACCGACGTCGGGCAGCACCAGATGTGGGCGGCGCAAGGGTTCGGCTTTGACCGGACGCGGAGCCACATCACGTCGGGCGGCCTCGGGACGATGGGCTTCGGCTTCCCGGCCGCCATCGGCGCGGCGCTGGGTTTGCGCGGCACCGACGCCGTGGTCGTCTCGATCAACGGCGACGGCGGCTTCCTGATGAACTGCCAGGAGTTGGGCGTGGCCGCGAAGCATCGGTTGCCGATCAAGCTTGCGATCTTGAACAACTCGCGGTTGGGGATGGTGCGCCAGTGGCAGGAGCTCTTTTTCGGCGAGCGCTACAGCGAGACCGACACCTCGGACACGAACCCGGACTTCGTCGCCTTGGCCGAAGCGTTCGGCTGCGTCGGAATGCGGGCCTCGACGCCCGACGAGGCCGACGCCGTCATCGAGGCCGCGTGGCAGGTCACCGACCGGCCCGTCCTGATGGAGTTCGTCGTCCCGAACGAGGAGATGGTCTTCCCGATGGTCCCGGCCGGCGCCGCCTCCGACGACATGATCCTGAAGCGGTTCTCGGAGGACTAGCCGACCTCGAGGTCTCCCCTCGCACCCACTCCGCCTCGTCCTCGAGGCCGCTATGACGCTCACCCAGCAACAGCTCATCCGCAAGCGCGCCGACGGCGAGACCGTCCTGGTCGACGCGCCCGAGCCGCCCCAGACGCACGCGCTGTCGATCTTGATCGAGAACCACGCCGGCGCGCTTAACCGCGTCGTCAACCTGTTCTCGGCGCGCAACTTGAACCTGGACAGCGTCTCGGTCGGCCCGACCGACGACGAGACCGTATCGCGGCTCACCGTCGTCACGACGGGTACGCGGCGCCAGGTTCGCCAAGCCGTGCGGTTGGTCCGCCAGTTGCTGGACGTCCTCGCCCTCGACGAGTTCACCCCTGACGACGCCGTGACGGAGCGAGAGCTCTGCCTCGCCAAGCTCGCCGCCGACGCGTCCTCGAGGTCGACCGTGATGGAGTTGGCGCGCGGCCTGGGCGCGACCGTCGCCCACACCGACCGCAACGCCGTCACGGTCCAGTTTATCGGCACCGCCCTCGAGGTCGACGCCTTTATCGAGGTCGTCGGCGAGCACAACCTGCTCGAGGTAGCGCGGTCCGGCCGGCTCGCCTTGCACCGCTCGAGGACACTTTCGCTTTAGAGGTTCAGGGTTCGCAAGGGCTCGTCCTCGAGCGCTGAGCCCCGAACCCTCGAGGACGAAGACACACCACACGACGGCTTCCGACCTTCCCGGAGCCGAACCCTGACCGCGCCAGCGAAGGCGCAGCCAACCGAGAACCCCGAACCTTTGACCGTCCATTACGAAGCTGATCCCGCCGTCATCCGCACCAAGACCGTCGCCGTGATTGGCTACGGGAGCCAGGGCCACGCGCACTCCCTCAACCTGCGCGACAGCGGCGTCGACGTCGTCGTGGGACTTCGCGATAGCTCCGCATCGGCCAGGGAGGCTCGCGACGCCGGCCTCGAGGTCGTGTCGCCGAGCGAGGCGGCACGTCGTGGCGACGTGATCATGCTGTTGGTCCCGGACCAGCACCACAAGAGCGTCTTCGAGGACGCCGTCTGCGAGCACCTGACGCCGGGCAAGGCGCTGGCCGTCGGGCACGGGTTTTCGGTCCACTACGACCAGGTCCAGCCGCCGGAGGGCGTCGACGTGTTCTTGGTGGCGCCGAAGTCGCCGGGGCACTTGGTCCGCCGCGTCTACACCGAGGGCGGCGGCGTGCCGTGCCTGGTCGCGATCCACCAAGACGCGACCGGCGGCGCCCTCGAGTTGGCCCTCAGCTACGCCGACGCGATCGGCGGGACGCACGCGGGCGTGATCGAGACGACGTTCAAGGACGAGACGGAGACCGACCTCTTTGGCGAGCAGGCCGTGTTGTGCGGCGGCTCCGAAGCGCTCATCAAGGCCGGGTTCGAAACCCTCGTCGAGGCCGGCTACCCCGAGGAGCTCGCCTACTTCGAGTGCCTGCACGAGCTCAAGCTGATCGTGGACCTGTACTACGAGGGCGGACTCGCACGCATGAACCACTCGGTCTCAGACACGGCCGAGTACGGCGGCCACGCCATCGGCAACCGCGTGATTACGGACGCCGTCAAGGGCGAGATGAAAAAGGTCTTGAAGGAGGTCCAATCGGGTGCGTTCGCGCGCGAGTTCATCGCGGACCAAGAAGCCGGCGGCCAGAAGCTGGCCGAGATGCGCGCGGCCTCAGAGGCGCACCCCATCGAGGTCGTGGGCAAGAAGCTCCGCGGCATGATGGGCTGGCTCAAGCCCGGCGGCGCCCCCGCGAGCTCGGCGCCGTCCGCTCCCACACCCGCCAAAGGCTAGCCGTCCTCGAGGACGACCACCGAACACGCGACCTCGAGGACGATGATTCATTGCACTCCACATCCGAGTCATCCTCGCGTAGGCGGGGATCCATGCAGCGCCGCTCGCGGCCTCGAGGTCGGACCGAGCATTGTGACCCCTCTCCCCGCGGGAGAGGGGACGTCGTAGGAAGCGTCGTCCTCGAGGACGATCTTTTGCAACCGACCTCGAGGTCGGACCGGGCACGCCCCCTTACCTCTTGCCCATTCCCCGTGCCCTCCGCTATGACCATCACCGAGGCCATCATCGCCGACCACGCCGGTCGGGACCGCGTCAGTCCGGGCGAGACCGTCTGGATCGACGTCGACACGCTGATGACGCACGACGTCTGCGGCCCGCCGACGATCGAGATCTTCAAGCGCGAGTTCGGCGAGCACGCCAAGGTGTGGG
>NZ_JBARYR010000592.1:0-4626 GCF_049648075.1 Rubrivirga sp.
CGCCGGTGGCCTGAGCCTGGGGAGCACGGGCGACAACGGGCAAGCCTACCTCGCCCAAATCCAGCGCGAGATCTCGTCCGTCTCCGCTGACCTGGCCGGCGCCGACGCCCGTACGGGGCTCCTGGCATCGAGGCTGGGCGAGGCCCGGAGCCAGCTCCGCGCCGTGCCCGAGCAACGCGTCGAGATCGACCGGCTCGAGCGCCAGCGGGACGCGACGGCGGCCCGTCTCCGTCAGCTCCAAACCGAGGCCGACCAGGTCGCCCTGACCGAGACGACGGAGGTCGGGTTCGCCCAGGTGATCCGCGACGTCCAGGTCCCGCGTGAGGAGGCCGGCCCCGGCCTGCCGATCAACGTCGGGGTGGGCTCGCTGCTGGGCTTCTTGCTCGGCTTGGGCGTTGCCTTCGTCAAGCACCAGACTGACAACCGCGTCCGCACCCCGGACGACCTGCGCGACTCCGGCTTCGCGGTCATCGGGACCGTCCCGGACTTCTCGAAGCAACTCCGCGGCGAGCGCCAGGAGATCGAGGGCGCTAGCGTCCACCCAGGCCTGGTCTCTCTCCTCGATCCGTTCGGCATCGAGGCCGAGGCCTTCCGGCACCTGCACGCCGGGCTGTACTCCGGCACCCCGACGCCCCAGGTGGTGCTGGTGGGGGCACCGGAGGCGAGCGCGGGCAAGAGCCTGGTCGCGGCCAACGTCGCGATCGTGGCCGCGCAAGCCGGCCGCCGCACCCTGCTCATCGATGCCGACCTGCGCCGTCCGGTCGTGGGCGAGCTGTTCGGCCTGGGCGACCACCCGCTGGGCGAAGGCCCCGAGGGCAGCAACTTCGTCTATTGGAGCACGGCCGCTCCGGGCCTGTTCGCGATGACGCCCCTCGAGGCCGCCGTCCGCCCCGACCAGATGTGGGCGCCGGACCAGATCGGCGCCCTGCTCGACAACCTCCGCGACGCCTTCGACCTGGTCGTCCTCGATACGCCCGCGGCCCTCGCATCGGCCAACGCCGCGCTTTTGGCGCCGCACGTCGACGCCGCCGTCCTGATCGCCGAGGCCGACCGGACCAACCTCGAGGCCATGACCCAGGTCGCGACCGAGCTCTCGGGCGTGGGGCTGGCCCGCATCGGCGCCGTCGTCAACAAGTTCGACGCCCGAGGAGCTGTGGGCTTTGGGTCCACAGCGGCCGTCCGGCACAATCCGCTACCGAACGCTTAGCTCGCCCTCGAGGACGGCTCTCCGATCCCTCTCTGCTGCGGCCTCGAGGTCGCTCTGCTCATGCGCCGTCCCCGTCTCGTCTTGGGAGCCTTCATCTGCCATCCGTTTCGGGGGTCCGAGCCGACGGTCGGGTGGAACAGGGCCGTCGAGTCCTCGAAGTTTGGGGAGGTCCACGTGATCACGAAGCCCGAGGACAACGAGCGGGCTGTCCGCGACGCTGTTCGAGACCAGGGGCTCGAGGGTCTGCACTTCCATTTCGTCCCTCCGACCGCCCTCGAGGACCGACTGATGAGCACGCCCGGCCTGTACTATTCTGGCTACAGGCGGTGGCAGTGGCGGGCGTACCTCGCGGCCAAAGAGATGCACGAGCGCGCGCCGTTCGACCTGGCCCATCACGTCAACATGTGCGGGTTCCGCGAACCGGGCTACTTGTGGAAGCTCGATATCCCATTCGTCTGGGGGCCCGTGGGGGGGACTCAGAACACACCGGCTGCGTTCGTGAAGCATGGGGGGGCGGTAACGACCGTGATCGAGGGTACACGGACCGTGCTCAACGAGATCCAGCTCCGTGCCAGCCCTCGTGTCCGGCGAGCCGCCGCTGCCGCCAGCGTCGTGCTGGCTGCGAACTCGACCGGGAAGCGGGACCTCGAGGCCGCCCTCGGCCTCGAGGTGCGGCAACTGCTCGAGACGGGCGTCCGCTCGGTCGGGGAGCCGAAGCGGTGGGCCGACCGGGTACCCGGCCCGGTCCGCGTGCTTTGGGCCGGCGCGCTCGAGCCCCGCAAGCGAGTCGGAATCGCCGTCGAGGCCATCCGTCGCGTCCGCGAACTCGGCCTCGAGGTCGAGCTCATCGTCGTCGGCGACGGACCCGAGCGTCATCTCGTCGACGACGTCGAGGGCGTCGACGCGCGCGGGCAGATCCCTCGTGCCGACCTGCTCGATCTCTACGCCGACGCCGACATGCTCGCGTTCACGAGCGTCCGAGACACGTCGGGGAACGTCATGCTCGAAGCGCTCGCGGCCGGCTTGCCCGTCGTGTACCTCGACCACCAAGGCGCCGCCGACATGGGCTCTGCCGAGTGCGGGGTTCCCGTACCCGTTACCAGTCCCGAGCACGTCGTCGAGGGCGTGGCTCAGGCTCTCTCGTTGGTCGCGAGCGATCCCGCTCTCTACGACCGTCTGAGCGCGGGCGCTATCGCTCGCGCCGAGGAGCTCCGCTGGACCCGGAACGGGGCTGCCCTGAACGCGATCTACGCCGAGGTGCTCGGGCACGTGCCCGACGTCTCTGGGGACGGCGTGCCCCACGTCTTAGCTGACTATCTCGTTCCCCACGTTCCGACGCCCACCGACGTGGCCTAACGAGCCTGCTCGTCGCCCCAGGCCCGTCGAGGGCGCGCGTTCTCGAGGGCGGCCGAGGGCGAGGGCAACGCGCCTTCGTCCTCGAGGTCGCCGAACGGCGTGGCCAGGGTGCGCGGTGCGCCGCCCGGTCGACGCAGACTCGTTCCCTCGCGGGCCACTAAACGCATGCCCCCGGGGTCGCCGTGCGCGATCAGCCTGCTCAAGATGCCGACCTCGATGCCGATACCCAGCCGGCGTCTCTCCGTCCCCGACTCCCATGCGGTATTCCGTTCTCCTTCTCGCCATCGTGCCTCTGCTGGCGTCCCCTCAGCCCGCCGATGATCCGATCACTCGGATTGGGCGGAGCGAGCGGACCGTGAGCACGGCGCCCGGCTACTACCAGCACCACATGCCGGGAGAGGCGACCATCCAGGTCCAGGTCAGCGGCAACGTGGTCAACCCCGGTCTCTACGAGATCGCGGACGAGACCGACCTCCGTCGTCTCCTCGCCCTCGCAGGTGGACCGCAGGTCGATATCCGTGACCCGCAGAGCGATCGCCGCGTCGAGATCCGACTGTTTCGGCCCGGAACGGGCATGCTCTACGGAGCTCTCCTGAGCGATGCCGTCTCGAACCCCGTCGTGATCCCGCCGCTCCGCCACGACGACGCGCTTTTGGTCGAGGTCGTGGACAAGCGACGCCTGGGGTGGCAGGACGCAGCGACCGCGTTGGGGGCAGTGGGCACGCTCGCGTTCATCATCTCTGTCCTCGGCGGCTAGGCATCTGGCCCCACGGGGCCGCTCCTCGACTCGCTTGGCATGGCCTCGTCCGATCCGTCTCCCCCAAGCACCGCCGAGCGACTCCGATCGTTGTTCGGCGCCGGCTCGTGGGCGCGCAACGGAGCGTGGACCGTGGCGGATCAGGCGCTCTTCGCCGGCGCCAACTTCGTCGTCAGCATCTTGCTGGCGCGGTGGCTTTCGCCCGAGGGGTACGGCGCCTACACCGTAGCCTACACCGTCTTCATCCTCTTGGGTACTGTCCACGGAGGGTTCGTGGTCGAGCCGATGCTGGTGTTCGGGTCGGGCCGGTTCGAGAGTCGGCTCGGACGGTATCTCCGGGTGTTGCTCTCTGGCCACGTCCAACTCGCGCTCATCTTCGGCGCCCTCCTGGGGTCGGGGGCTGCGATCGCGTGGGTCCTGGGTCAGACGGTTCTGGCCCACGCGCTGGCCGCCTTCGCGATCGGCCAGGCGGCGATCTTGTTCCAGTGGATCATGCGGTCGGCGTGTTTCATCAGGACGCAGCCAGCTCTCGCCGCGGCCTCCGACGGCCTTTACGCGCTCTTGGTTGTCGCCGGCGCGTTCGGCCTGCGCGCGCTCAACGTTTTGGACGAGGTCACCGCGATCGTCCTGATCTCGGTGGCATCCCTCATCGCCGGGCTCGTCACCGCGGCCCGCCTGGGCGTCCCCCTGCGGCGCAAAGACGACCGCGACCTCGAGGACGACGCCAAGAACCAGCACTGGAGCTACGGAGGCTGGGCGGCCTCGACGGGCGCCCTCGAGTGGGTCCAGGGCTACCTCCCGTTCCTCCTTTTGCCACTGTGGGCGGGTCTGGCAGAGACCGGCGCGCTCCGGGCGCTGTTCAACTTGGTGATGCCGGTGCTTCACGCGACCGCCGCGATCACCAAGCTCCTCGTCCCGACTCTGGTGCGGGCCGAGTCGCGAGAGCGCGAGCGCAACATCGTCCGGGGTGCTGGGGTGGTCTTGCTTACCGGCGCGCTCGCCTGGGCGTTGTTGATCGGTCTGGCTGGGCGGCCCATCCTAGACGCGCTCTACGACGGTCAGTACAACGACTACGCCCAACTGCTCTGGATGGTCGGGGCGCTCCCCCTGGCCGCCGTCGTCGCCAACGTGCTGATGTCGGTGCTGCGCGCTCGCGAGCGGCCTGCCGAGATCTTCGCGGCCCGCCTTGCGGCGTCAGGGACCATGAGCACGGTCGGCGCGGCGCTCGTCTTCGTGTTCGGGGTGGCCGGGGCGCTGCTCTCCGACTTGGTCGCCGTCAGCGTCGAGGCCGCGGTGATGCTGGGCC
>NZ_JBARYR010000593.1:0-3511 GCF_049648075.1 Rubrivirga sp.
CGCGCGCGGCAACGTGGTCGGCATGATGCCGCACCCGGAGCGGGCCGTCGAGGTCCGTGTGGGTGGGAGCGAGGACGGCGCACGGCTGTTCCGGTCGGCGCTCGCCGCCCTCGAGGTCGCGTGACGAGGCTCGCGGCGGCCCTCTGGTTCGTCGCGCTCGCAGGGTGCGCCGCGCCCGATCATGGGGACGGAGCGTTCACGGTGTCGATCCTCGACCCGACGGGCATCCGGGGCACCATCATGTACCTGAGCGGTACGGCCGCCGTTCGGCCGAACGAGCACGAGTGCGTCGAGATCGTCCTCGAGGCCGATACGGGCGCGGTCCTCGAGGTCGCAGACGCCTGCCCGCTCGAGCCTAGCGGCTTCCCGAACGCCGGCTCGTTCGTGCTCAACGAGTTGACCCGCAACCCGCACGGCGTCACGCTCCAGATCGGGCGCGACCTCTACGCCAGCGTCGGCGGGACGCTCGACCTCGAGGCCGTCAGCCGGCGCCGTGCGCGTGGGCAGTTCGAGGCGACCGTGGCGCGCGTTCAGGCGCTCGAGCCCGACTCCGTGGCTTTCGCCGACACGCTCACCATCACCGGCTTGTTCGACGCGGCTGTCACGCCGTGATCGAGACCCCCGGCCCGCCGACCTCGAGGACGCTCCATCGAGGATTGCGAGCCGAGGATGGTCTACGGGTCACTCTCCCAAGACGTCGTAGCTCAGTCTCGGCGCGAGCGCTACTCCTCGTCGGCGAGACGCACGACCATCCACTCGACGGCCCGGACCTCGGGGACGAGTTCCAGTCCGACCCGCTCGCTCAGCGCGGCCCGAACGACGTCGACCTCTCCGGCGGACATCGTCGGCCGGTCAAAGTCGACGACCTCGAGGGCGCCGCCGTCGAACTCGAGGTCGAACGTGTACCGACCGTCGAGCCCGGTCTCGTCGACGACGACGTGGCCGAGGCTGCCGCCCAACATAGAAGCGAGGTCGAGCGAGGTGGCCCCGCGGACTCGGAACGAGCGCCCCATTGCCCGGCCGCTCCAGTCCTCGCCGCCCGACGACGGCAGGAGTGAGGCATCGCGGACGCGCAAGGCGTAGACCACGTGGGGCCGGGCTTGGAACGTGACCTCGAGGCCGAGTGCATCGGTCAGCCCGTCGAGCAGCGCGTTGCCGAACGTCTCCCGCGTGAGGCCGCGCCGGACCATGAGCGCGTCGACACCCTGCCCGATCAGTTCGTCGGGCGCGTCGATCAGACTGCTCCAAATGGAGCTCGTCATGGGGTTCCGGTGGTGCGGAAAATGAGCCGTCCACCCGAGTACGAGCGCAGTACGAAGGGGTGCGCCCGTTGCCCGAAACGTCCCGTCGTCAAAGTTGCTGCTCACGCTCACTCCGGGGCCGACCTCGCGGTCGGACCACGCGGCCTCGAAGGTGGGCGGGGCATCGGGGCCGGGGAGCGCGGCCCGCGCCTCGGCGATTTGCTGGGAGATGGCGTCTCGTGCGGAGAGCGAGTCGGTCTGGGCGGTGGCCAGGGTGGCGGTGGCGAGGACGGCGAGGACCAGTCGCATGGAGACATCAGATGTGTCCGCTGAACGTAGGCCATCGGCTACCCTCAGACAAACGTTTCTTTCTCTCCACCTATCCCGCAGTGACCCCCGTCCTCGAGGACGGATCAAGCCTCGGAGCATCCGACGCGAGCCTCCGCCCTCGAGGTCGGCACGGGCTGAACGTCCCTTCCGCCCGCGACCGGCATGGATCGGCGGGCGCCCCGCGTGCGTCCTCGAGGACGTCCCCCCAACTACCATGATCGAAGCCCGAGCCCGCATCGAGCGCGAGCGCACCCTGTCCGCCGCCCTCGAGGACGCCTGGGCCGTCTTGACGGACGTCGCGAAATGGGGACCGCTGTTCCCCCACGTCGACTCCGTAGTCCCGTACCCGGAGGCTGGCGAGTCGGCGTTCATCTGGACGATGGAGCCGCTCGGGCCGCCCGGCGCCCGCGTCCGAACGGTCTACGCGTGTCGCTACCACGCCGACCCCGCCTCGCACACCTTGACGTGGACGCCCGTCGAGGACGTCGGCACGGGCCGGTTCGCGGGTCACTGCATCCTCGAAGACGCCGGCGACGAGACGCGCGGGACGCTGCTGATGGACGCCATGCTGGAGATCCCGGCGCCCAGATTCATGCGCGGCGTGGTCGCACCGCTCGTCCAGGTCGAGATGGGGCGGATGACCGACACGTTCATGGACCGCCTGGACGACGTGATGAGCCTGTAGGACGGGCTCTGACATAGGCGTAGGCGAAGACAGGTCGGACGGCGACAAGTCCATGTCCAACAAGGCGCGGACGGGCCGCGGCACGACCTCGAGGACGTCTCAGGACGAACGTCAGCGTTCCTCCCTGGTAACACAACAAGCCCGCAGAGCTCGGGGCGCCGTTACCAGGGATGCGGCAACCCGACCCCGCCGCTCCAGACTCGGTCTGGGGCGGCGGGTTTTTTCCTGGGCCGATCTCGGGAGACGGGCGAGCTTTCCAACTCCTTCTCCGCAGCCGACCACCGGCTCACTCATGTCTCTCCGCATCGTCCAGTTTGGACTCGGCCCCATCGGCCAAGCCACCGCCCGCCTCGCCTTGGCCAAGGGCCACACGCTCATCGGCGCCCTCGACCTCGATCCGTCCCGCGTCGGGAAAGATGTTGGCGAGGTCCTGGGCCGCGACGCGCTCGGCGTCACCGTCCGCGACGACGCCCGGGCCGCCCTCGAGGAGCTCATGCCCGACGTCGTCTTGCACACCACGACCTCGTTCTTGGACAAGATCGAGGACCAGCTGATGGCCTGCATCGAGGCCGGCGCGCACGTCGTGTCGTCGTCCGAGGAGCTGTTCTGGCCCTACGAGCGCGACGCCGCGTTCTCCGAGCGGATCGACGCGGCCGCGCGCGGGGCTGACGTCGCTGTCGTGGGGACGGGCGTCAACCCCGGCTTCGTCCTCGACGTGTTTCCGGTCGTGCTGGCCAACAGCGTCATCGCCCGCGTCGACCGCGTGGACGCGACCCGGTCCGTCGATGCCGGACGCCGTCGCGGTCCGTTGCAGAAGAAGGTGGGCGCGGGGCTCACCGTGGCCGAGTTCGAGGCGCGCGAGGCGGCCGGCGGGTTCGGCCACATCGGGATGGTCGAGAGCGCCTACGCCCTGGCCGCCGGGCTGGGCTGGGACGGCGCGGTCGTGACCGAGACGTTCGGCCCGTCCATGGCCGACGCGGATCATACCACGGAGCACGCGACGGTCAAATCGGGCGACGTCGCCGGCATCCACCAGACGGCGACCGTGACCGTCGACGGCCAAGAGCGCGCCGTGCTCACGCTGACCATGGCCGTCGGCGCGCCGGACGAGGACCGCATCGTGATCGCGGGCGACCCGCCGCTGACCGTCGTCGTCGAGGGCGGGACGTTCGGGGACACGGCGACCGTCGCGGCCGTCGTCAACGCGGCGCCGCGCGTGCGGGCCTCGAGGCCGGGGCTCCGCACGGTCCTGGAC
>NZ_JBARYR010000594.1:0-4026 GCF_049648075.1 Rubrivirga sp.
GTCCCAGCGTTGACGCCCGCCGGTCGTAGGCCTCCCCGGCGACGCGCTCGAACTCGTGGCCCATGTAGCGGTCGAGCGCGGGCGCCACGGCCTCGTCCCACACCTGGCCCGCCGGGACCCGCTCCAGAGCCGACCGGTTCGACGCTACGAACCGCTCGTAGAACCGGAAGGCGGCGTCGGCCACGCCGTAGCGGATGGCCGCCGACGGCCGCGCGTCGAGGTTGCCCTGCGTCTCGACGTACCCCCGTTCGATCAGCCGCTCCAGCTTGTCCCGGAGTGCCCGGTCGTTCCCAAGCCCGGCCCCCTGG
Organism: Rubrivirga sp.; assembly: GCF_049648075.1. GTDB lineage: Bacteria > Bacteroidota > Rhodothermia > Rhodothermales > Rubricoccaceae > Rubrivirga. The sequence goes on from NZ_JBARYR010000594.1 coordinate 309, forward strand.
GCGACCTCGTTCCGCGTCGTCCGTCCGCCCGCGACGGCCCGCAGGATCGCCCGGTACTTCGAGACGTCCCGGAGCCCTTCCTCCTGCTCCAGCGCCGTCTCCACAAGCAGCCGGACTTCCCCCTTCGGGTCGAGCAGAAGCTCCGTCGCGTTCTCCGCCAGCGTACGGCTCGCATCGACGGCCGCGAGGTACCGCGGCGTCCCCCCGAACACGCCGTATGCCAGCGCCCGCTCGCGGAGGTCAGCAAACGGGGCCATCTCGGCCGCGTGCCAGTACCCGAACGGCCGGAGTCGCCCGTGCCACGAGAACCGGCCGTAGAGCGGCCCGCCCCCGCCCGCAAGCGCCTCCATCGTCCCCACGGCCGAGCCGGAGAGGACCATCAAGAAGGGGCGCTCAGGACGCCGCCGCTCCCACGCCGCGTTGAGCTCGGAGGCCACCTCAGCCGCGCCCGCGTCGCCGTCGCCGAGGTACTGGAACTCGTCGAGCACGACGACCAGCGAGTCCGGCGCCCTCAGGTCCATCAGCAGGTTGAACACGGTACGCCACGTCGGGTAGTCCTCCGGTCTCAGTTCCTCGCCCGACCACGCCGCGAGGTCCGCGACCAACTGGCGGCGGTTGACCTCGGGCGTCGTCCTCGACGCCGCGAAGTAGAACGAGGCCCGCTCGTCCCACGTGTGGGTCAGGAGGTGCGTCTTCCCCACGCGGCGTCGGCCGGTGAGCAGCGCGAGGTGGTGGCGGCCGGAGTCGGCGAGGCGCCGGAGCGCGGCCTGCTCGGCGTCGCGGTTGACGAGGGGGGAGGGCATAGGGTGTAACTACGATGACATGGTAGTGTGGTTACACCCTCCCCCAGAGTCGATTCCTGTCAGCGTGCGCCGCTGCGCTACCATCTTGCGGGGGGCCTACGCTACCGATCCGACGGCGTCCTTGACTTCGGCCCGCTCGCTACAAACCGGGCCGACTCGACGTCTCGCCAATGCAGCGGAGACCGAGGGCCTCGGGGGCGCAGCGGAGTCATCTATGACCTTCGCATGGCGGCGGACGGGCTGAGTACAGAGCGGCGCGGCCACGCCGGGTGAGCCTCGGGAGCACGCCGACGCGCTCAGGAAGGAGAAGCATCCCGCCGCCCATGCCGATCCCCCGTCTCCGCCGTCCGTCCTCGAACGGGTCCGCCGTCTCGTCGCGGAGCGGGCCGCAGGCTGCGAAGCCCGAGGGCTGGGACTACGACGGGAAGACGCCGCCCGAGGTGCTCCGAGGGCGGACCGAGTTCCACCGCGCGTTCTCCGACCTCGCCAAGGGCAAGCGGAACTGGCAGCTCGCCGCCTTCTTCGCCTTCGCCATCCTCGCGCTCGCCCTCGGCGGGCTGGTGACGCTCGCGGCGCAGAGCCGGGTCGTCCCGTACGTCGTCGAGGTGGACCGCCTCGGCCGGGCCTCGGCGATTGCGCCTGCCGAGGCGGTCCCCGCCGTGGCCGACCGCGTCGTGATCGCGGCGCTCTCGGCGTTCGTCTCCAACATCCGCACGGTTTACGCCGACCCCGTGGCCCAGCGTGACGCCGTCTACCGGGCCTACGCAACCATCGGCGGCGACGCGCGGGCGTTCCTGGAGGGCTACTTCTCCGACCCGCAGAACGACCCACGTCGTCTGGGCACGGGTGCCCGGCGGAGCGTCGAGATCGTCGCTGTGATCCCCGTACCGGGGGCCGCCTCTGGCGCGCGGACCTACCGCGTGACCTGGAACGAGACCGAGTCGTCGCCCCAGCGCGGCGACTCCGAACGGGCGTGGGAGGGCTACCTGTCCGTCGTGGTCTCCCCACCGACGACGACGGAGGGCATCGAGCGGAACCCGCTGGGCGTGTTCGTGACCGACCTCTCGTGGAGCCCGCTCGCGGGCGCGACCGAAGCCCCTGGCGAAGGCGAGGAGGCAGAGACCTCGCAGTCGGAAGCCCAGTCCGTCGAGGAGCCCGCACCCCGAGGCGTTCTGGCGCCCGTACCGCCCGAGGCCACGGCTCCGCCTGCCGATCAACCCTAGCCCCTAGGATCTAGACCCTAGCCCATCCCTCTCGTCCATGTGTACTCGTCTCCCCCTTTTTGCGCTCCTCCTGTTCGCCGCCTCGGCCTCGGCGCAGTCGTCGCCAGAGGCCGACCCCGTCGCACAAACCGTCGTAGACCTGAGCGACGCCCCAGCCTCTGGCGTCGCCGAGCGCGCCGTGGGTCGCCCCGTCGGCGACGGGTTCGACGGCGGAGCCGTCGTCGTCACGGCAGGCGAGATGGAGGAGGCGCTCGGCGAGCTCGTCCGCGAGTATCAGCGGACGGGCCGTGCGGGCGTCCTCCGCCAGTCGGCCGTGTGGGTCTTCCCGTTCGGGCACACCCAGCCGGTCCTGGCGTGCGCGCCGCTCCGGGCGTCGGTCGTCGAGCTCGAACCAGGTGAGACCGTTCTTGGCGTCGTCGCCGGTGACACGGAGCGGTTCGCCATCGACCTCACCACGACGGGGCCGGGCGGGCGGACGCCGCTCGTCGTCGTGAAGCCGCTGGCGTACGACGTGACGACGAACGTCGTCGTCTCGACCGACCGCCGCGTCTACCACGTCACGCTGGACTCGGCGCCGCGCCCGAGCAGGGGAGGGGACCTCAACCCCCAGGCCCGCTACGCCCGCCACGTCCGGTTCTACTACCCCGACGACGCGCTCGCCGCGCTAGCGGCGGCCGAGAGCGGTGCGCCTGTCCCAACGGCGCTGTTGACCACTGGCTCGGCCTCTGGCGACGGCGTCTCGCTCGACGACCTGTCGTTCGGCTACGAGTGGTCGGGCTCGCCCGAGCTCCGCGAGCGCCTGGAGCGTGTGTTCGACGACGGGGTCCACACCTACCTCCAGCTCTCGGCCGACCCGAGCGGCGAGGCCCCGGTGCTCTACGCCATCGGCCCAGACGGCTCACGCGAGATCGTCAACTACGCCTACCGCCCCGGCCGCGCGGGCGCCGGGACCTACGTGGCCGACCGGGTGCTGAACCGCGCAGACATGGTCGTCGGGGCGACGGTCAAAAAGGGTCTCTTCGGGCTCTTCGGCCGCCGTCAGATCGAGCGGTCCATCCGCATCGCCCGTGTCTCGCGCTAACCCGACGCCCGTCCACCCGACCGCCGCCTCCCGATGGCCCACGACTCTTTCGACGACCTCGACGGCCCCGCCGACGACGCCCCTCGCCACCCCGCCCTCGACGAGTTCGAGTTGGCAGACGCACCGGGCGCTTTGCCTGGCGGTACGTCTGAGGAGCCGTTCTCCTTCGACGCCGACGAGGTGGAGGCTACACGCGGCGACTTCCTCGGCACCGACGACGGCCGCTACGAGCCCGTCCGCGTCAACCGGCGTCTGGTGCTCGGTGGGCTCCTGATCGCGGGCGCGGCCGTGCTCCTGGGCCTCCTCGTGCTCTCGGGCGACTCGTCCGCGCCCGACGCCGACCTCACGGTCGAGCGGCCCGAGGCGGCGCCCCCGGAGTTTTTGGAGCGGGGCGACCCGTACGCAGCCGACGACGGATCAGGGATCGTGGCCGAGCCAGACGTCGTCTACGCCGATCCGTACGCGGACCCTTACGGCGCGGCCTACGCGACTCCCGCTTACGCGCCGGACTACGGCCCCACGGCGTCCGTCGGCCCGACGGCGTCCGCTCCCTCGTACGCGTCGCCCTCCTACGCCTCGGCCCCGAGGAGCACGATGACGATGGGTGAGAC
>NZ_JBARYR010000595.1:0-11878 GCF_049648075.1 Rubrivirga sp.
ACGGGCACCATCACTGGCCTGTTCACCGTGTTGGTAGACGGCGGCGACATGGACGAGCCCGTGGCCGACGCCGTCCGGGGCATCTTGGACGGCCACATCGTGCTGTCGAGAAAGCTGGCCGACGCCGGGCACTTCCCCGCCATCGACGTGCCGGCGAGCGTGAGCCGGGTCATGGGCCGCGTCACGTCGCCGATGCAGCAAGAGGCCGCCCGTCGTGCCCGCGCCGTCATCGCGGGGTATCGCGACGTCGAGCCGCTCGTCCGTGTCGGTGCCTTCGAGGCCGGTCGCGACCCCGACGCAGATCGCGCCGTCGATCTCTATCCGACTCTCGCTGCCTTTTTGCAGCAGGGTCCCGGCGATCCCGTGGGCGACGATGTCGCCGAGCGGCTTGTGTCGATCGTCGGCTCCGCCGATACCTCATCCGCATCACTCCTTCCTGATCCGGCTTAGCTCCATCCTCGATGTCTCGTCGCAGCTTTCACTTCAACCTGTCGCCCGTCCTCGGGCTCCGGAACCGCGCCGTCGAGCAAGCGCGGGCGCAGCTCGGGCGAGCTATCCGAGAGCGCGTCGACGCCCAAGCCTCACTCGATCACGCTCGGTCGCTCGGGAACGCTGCGCCCTCGAGGGCGAAGACCGTCGCCCAACTCGGCGGAGCGACGATCCACCGGACAGCACTGGCGCGCGCTCGCCACGCAGCCGAGCAGGCCCTGAGAGCTGCGGAGGTCCGTGAGGGAAACGCCCGCCGCTCCCTCGCTGACGCGATCTGTAACCAGGAGGCGCTGCTTTCGCTCCGTGCTCAGTCTGCCGAAGCGCATCGCGCACGCGCAGATCGCGCCGAGGCATCCGTCCTCGACGACATCGCCATTTCTAGTCACTCGCCGTCACGCTGGCTATGAAGACCGCTCTGCTCACGATCGGCCTGACGGCCGTCTTTTTCTGCGTCGGAACCGTCGCGCTGCTCAAGCTCGGGCCGGCTGCCAACTCCACCACAGGCGAGGAAGCTGCCGACAGTACGGCGGCTCCTTCAGTCCCGATGGTCGAAGCGGCACAGGTCACCGAGTTAACGGCTGAACTCTCCGAGCTCCAGGTCCGGCTGGCTGACGCCGAGGCCCAGGCCGATTCCCTTCGTGCTCTGATGGACGCCCGTCAGGATCAGCAAGAAGCCGACGTCGAGGCAGACGCTGCACGAGCCGGCGAACTGGCCTCGACGCTAGCCAAGCTAGAGGGCGACGCGCTCGGTGCGGTCGTCCAGCGCCTGGACGGCCAGTCGTTTACCCAGCTCTATGAGGCTACGTCCGCTCGCAACCGTGGGCGCCTGCTCGATGCGCTAACGCCAACGCAGGCCGCGGCCTTTGTGCGACACCACTTACCCGGTGACGATCGTCCGGCTCTCGTCGTGCCGGTCTCGTCCTCGACGCCAGACAGCACGTCGACGCTATGAAAACGATCCTCGACTCCATCATCTCCCGCATCGATGCGCTCGTCCATCCCGGAGGGGCGGACGGAGACGCAGCTCCAGGCTTCGACGACGCCCTACAGGCGTTCCTCGAAGATCCTGTCGTGACGGCGGAGGCACCCTCTGAAGAGGCGGTCGCCGTCGTCGTCGAGTCTGATCTCGCATTGGAAGACGCCGTTCTCGAGGCCTCCGACGTATCAGCAGCGGGGGAAGGGGCCGACGTAGTCGACGTCCTCGAGGAAGGCATCGACCTCCCCCTCGAGGTCGCCGACCTTGGGACCTCGGCACTTCCGAAATCCGATGCGGCAACTTTAGAGGGTGAGCTTGCAGTCGCCCTCGATCCTGCACCCCACCGGCCCCTCCGGTTCTCCGCCAGCCCGGATGTCGAGAGCCGCCTCGTGTCCCTCGATGCCGATGCTGTAGCCGACCCAGAGGCGACCCCGCTGTCGCCCGAGGAGGGAGAATCCGCTACCGCAAACGCTTCGACGGCCAGAACGGGCGAAGATCCGGGTGCGACCCGTGTAGCTGGTCCCCTCTCGCCGCCCGACCTCGAGGGCGTGGCGTCTCCCGTGGGCCGCGCTAGCGAAAGCTCCGCGGAGCGCCGGGCCATAGAGGGCTCTGTGCCGAGTGACGTTCGGAGTCCCACAGCATCTGAGGAGTCTGAGCTCTCTACCCCACAACTATCCAGCGCCTCTCGACCTTCCCTGGCTCCCAAGACCGAGGCAGGCGTTGGACCTGAGCCGCAGATCAATGCCGCCCTCGAGGACGCTCCAGTGGCTGCCGCTCCAGCCCGTTCGCCCACGACGGCAACGACTTCAGAGCGCACCTCCACCCCAGAAGCTGCGGCTCCCGCTAGAGCCTCGGTGCAGTCTCCACCCCGCTCGATAGAAGAGTCGCCGGTTCCGAGGGAGACCGCGCTCGAAACGGAAGCCGAGGCCGTCGGTGAGCCGGTCAACGTCGTGCGCGCGGACTCGTCCGCCATCAAGAGACGTGCAGAGCGGACACTGTTCGCACGCCAGGTAGAGTCCACCTCTGTTTCGAATAATCGTTCAGTGACTTCGATGGCCGCCACATCCGTGCCTGTCGAGGAAGCTGCTGTTGCTATCGAGGTGTCGGAAACCATCGAGGTCGAGCGGGCTCAGGGCCGAGTAGCGCCCGCCGCCGACGTGGCCCGGCGCGCCTCAGCACTCGTCGACCCAGCAGACAGAGCCGCCGCTGACCTCGACGCTGAGCCCCCGCCTCGCGTCCTCGAGGACGACGCCGAGCCCAGCCGCCAAGAGGCTGACCGCTCAAGGCCGCGGCCGGAGGTGCCGCGGACCATCGAGCCGGCCTCGAGGCCTCCGCTTTCCTCCTCTATCGCTCTCGATACTCCTACCGTCCTCGAGGTCTCGGGCTCGCCAGCCGTGATGGTCGAGCCGACGCCAGTCGACGCCAGTGCAACGGTGGCAGAGTCGCCGGGGCAAGCGTTGGGATCGACCTTTGATTCGGCTCCGACGACGGCGCTTCGTCCGAGCGCTCCGGTGCCCTCCAGGTTGGCGGTCTCTGCATGGCTCGACCGAATTCCGACCGATGGCCAGGTCCGTGTCTCTCTTGGAGAAGACGGCTCCATCCACCTGCAGACGTCGAACGACGCCGATGGCACGACGGTCTCCGTCCGCTTCAGCGACCCAGAGCTACAAGCGCTGGCAGCGGCCCACGCGCCTCGTCTACGTGAGCTCTTAGAGAGCCACTTCGAGGGCGCCGTACGCCTATCGCTCGACAGCTCCGGCGCCGACGCGAACACGGAAGGTCAGACTCGCGATGGATCCCCAGATCGGCCATCTCGCCCTGACTCCGGCCTCGTGACTACTACAGATTCACCTCGTCCAAGACCCGCCGTCGCTCAAAACGGGCGGGAGTGGATCGGATAACCCTATCGCTATGACGACCGACACCGCTGTTCCTGCAGCCACAGCTACACCGCCGTCCGCCTCGTCAAGTCCAGCGTCTCTCGCCGGTGGGGCCGACCTCGATCGGAATGCCTTCTTGCAGCTGCTCGTGGCCCAACTCCGCAATCAGGACCCGACGAGCCCACAAGACGGGCATGAGTTCGCGGCTCAACTCGCTCAGTTCTCGAGCGTCGAGCAACTGACCCAGGTGAACGAGAGCTTGCAGGCCCAAGCCAGTCTTTTCGCTGGCCTCGCGGCCGGAATTGGTGGCTTGCAGGAGGGTCAGGTAGCGATGTCGGACCACCTTTCGGGTCGGATCGACCTTCAATCTGCAACGGCGCTAATCGGCCAGACGGTCGACGTCTCCGACGGCGTGGTTGAGTGGGACGGGTCTGGAGAGGTCACCGTCCCCATTCACCTCGGCGACGCGGCACGCGAGATCACCGTGACGGTACGCGATTCAAGTGGATCGGTGATACGCACGATGACGGTGTCTGGCAAGCCGGCGGGTAACCACGATCTCGCTTGGGACGGGGCTCTCGCCGATGGTTCTCCTGCTCCCGAAGGCACCTACACCGTTGACGTGTCGGCGGTTGGCGCTGACGGCGCTCCCGTCACAGCGTCGGCCGTCACGACAGGAGTCGTCGAGCGGCTGACCGTCGACGCCGACGGGGTCAGCCTGTGGATCGGCGGCCGTCGCGTGCCTTTCGCTGCATTGCTCTCCGTCCGAGGATCGTCCTCTGACACTACCCCACCACCAACTCACCAGCCTATGCCATGACCGTTCAGCACATCGCCGGCCGCGTGGTCTCCGGAATTTCCGAAGCCACACCCAACGCGCCGGCGGGGAGCTCCGACTTCGCAGCGTTTCTCCGTAGCGCCGAGACATTCAAGGTCTCCGCGCACGCAGCCCAACGGCTCACCGAGCACGGGATCGATGTGACAGGCCCCACAGAGGGCCAAATCACAGATGCTCTCAACAAGCTCGATGCCAAGGGCGCACGCGATGCCGTCCTCATTAGACCCGACGCGGCCTTTGTCGTGAACGTCCCCAACCGGACGCTCGTGACCGCCCTCTCGCCTAGCGAGATGCGTGACCGCGTCGTGACTCAAATCGACAGCGCCGTCCTTCTGTAGGCGCACCGTTTTCTACTTCATCCGGCTGGACCCCACCTCGACCGAGGTGCCCTCGACCAGGGCCAGGGAAGCCGGCGCCGTCGCCGACCGACTGACGCGACGGGCCACCCTTACAACTATGATTCGCTCTCTCCGAACCGGTATCACCGGGCTCCGCAGCAACCAGCTGGCGCTCGACGTGATCGGAAACAACATCGCCGGCGTCAACACCATCGGCTTCAAGCGCTCCCGCGTGCTCTTCGAGGACGCGCTTGCCCAACGCCTTGGTACAGGCAGCCGCCTGACGGGCTCTTCGTCGTCAGGCGTGTCGAACGTCGGAAACGGCGTTACGGTCGCCTCAGTGGACCAAATCTGGAGCCAAGGTGCCTTCGAGTACACGAACCTGCCGACCGACCTCGCCATCGCTGGCGATGGATTCTTCCTCGCCTCGAGTCCTCGAGGAAACGTCTTGACTCGTGCAGGAGCCTTCTCCTTCGATTCCGAGGGATACCTCACCTCTCCAGCGGGGCTCCGCATCCAAGGCTGGCAGGCCAGCGACGACGGAACCATCCGTACGGGCGCCCTCGAGGACATCCGCATCGACCCCAGCCGGACCGCTAACCCGGCACGGACGGACCAGATGTCCATCACGGGCAACCTCTCGGCTGATCGCGATATCGACGTACCTGCTGACCCTGACTTCGAGCCGCTGACCATGTCGAGCGTCATCTACGACGGAACCGGCATCGCGCACACCGCCGTCCTCGAGGTCGCCAAAACGGCTGCGGGAGAGTGGACCGTAACCAAGGCTTCTATCGCAGGGGATGACAGCGCGGTGCCACCCGTCCCGGAGACGGTGCTAACAGTCACTGGCGGCCCCATGACGTTCGACGCCGACGGCAATCAAACCGGAGGGGGATCGGTCACGCTCGGCGGCACGTTCCCCGACGGGAGCGCGCTAGACATCGACGTGGACCTGTCAGAGATCACGCAGTTTGGCGGGTCATCGACGGCCACGGTCGCATCGCAGAACGGGTCATCCTCGGGAGACCTCATCGACTACGGGTTTGACCGAGATGGCCAACTCGTGCTCGCGTTCTCAAATGGCGTGCGGACACCGGCGGCTCAAATCGCCGTCGGGATCGTGCAGAACCCGGATGGTCTCGAGCAAGTCGGCGACGGGTATTACGACACGACCTCGATCTCGGGTGACGTACAAGTCGGCCGGGCAGGCGCAGAGATTCGGACAGGCATCGTCTCGGGCGCCTTGGAATCGAGTAACGTCGATCTTGCTCAGGAGTTTACTGACATGATTGTTGCGCAACGCGGCTATCAAGCCAACGCGCGCGTTGTGACGACATCAGACGAGCTTCTCCAAGAGACCGTCTCGCTCAAGCGATAGCGAAACGTGGAGTTAGATGGGCGGCTACTCTCTCGGGGGTTAGCCGCCCATTTCTATTGGAGCGAAGCCTGGAGGCGTAGTCCTGCGCCGAGATCTCGGCGCAGGCGGCTTGCGGGCCGGCTTGAGCAGGTTCGGTTGTCGGCACGAAAGCGTTCCCGCTGCCGGGATGAAAGCCGCCGCCCTTCAGGACTCGAGGACGCCCTCGATGAGTGGGATGTACCCCTGTGTCCCCCGCTCATGGAGAAATCAACACCCATCGGACTCGTTGCCGGCTTCGTGCTGATCTTCGGGACCATATTCATTGGGGATGGGGCGATGACGTTTTTCGACCCTAAGTCGTTGGCGATCGTCTGGGGAGGGACGGTAGCTGGCCTACTGGTCACGTTTACGGTGGACGAGGTCAAAGGCTCTATCGCGATGCTCAAGGACTTCTTCAAATTCGAAGCACCCGACTACCCTGCGCTGGCATCTCAGATCGGCGATCTCGCACGAACTGCTCGCCGAGATGGACCGCTCGCCCTCGACCAGCGACTCCACGAGGCTGAGGACCCCGCCTTGCGGTCCGCCCTCGAGATGGTCGTCGACGGTGCGTCTCCGGAGCGTGCTGAAGAGTCGCTCGATACCCAATCGATGGAGATGACTCGGCCGATGGTTCTCCTTGTCAAGCTGCTCAATAAGGCGGGCATGTACGCCCCCGCGTTCGGGATGGTGGGAACGCTGATCGGACTGATTCAGATGCTCCAGAATCTGTCGGACCCATCAGCGATTGGCCCGGCGATGGCCGTCGCGATGATCACGACGTTCTGGGGTGCGCTCCTGGCTAACCTCATCTTCCTGCCCATGGCCGGCAAGGTCCAGGGTCAGGTCCAGGCCATGATGAAGGCCCACGACATGGTCCGCGTCGGAGCGTTGGGAATCCTCACCGGAGAGGCGCCGAACGTGATCGACCAGCAACTCCGGCTCTACGTCAGTGGGGAGGACGTCACGGACCCGGCACCGCTCCGCAAGGTGGCCTAGACCGATGGCCCGCACAAGACCCGCCTTCGCCGAAGAGGAAGAGCCGTCCGCGCCCTTCTGGATGGCCACGTTCAGCGACATGATGACGTTGCTGTTGGCTTTCTTCGTGATGATCGTGGCCATGTCGTCCGTCGAGGTCAAACGATTCGAGGAGGCGCTGAGCTACTTCACGGGTCGCGACGGAATTCTGGACAGCGAAGGACTTACCGTTGGCGTCGTCAAGTTGACGGCTGACGAACGGGAGCAAGCCGATTTATTTCAAGAGCTCGCTCAGGACATTCGATCGATGGGCCTCGAGGACGCCGTCGACGTCGATCTGACCGCGAAGGGCATCCGCGTCACGTTCGTGGACTCGATCGCGTTTGCATCGGGATCGGTTGCCCTCGATTCTGCAGCGGAGGGGCTCCTCGAGCGCGTCGCAGGGCTCGCCGTCTCTTCTCGTGCCATCGTGGTGGAGGGGCACACCGACGACGTCCCCATCTCGACGACTCACTATCCCTCTAACTGGGAATTGTCAGCCGCTCGCGCGGCGTCCGTGGTCCGCTACCTCTCAACCGAGTCGGACTCCGTCTCATCAGCACGGTACGTAGCCACGGGCTACGGGGAGTTTCGGCCCCGAGCGACCAACGGAACGGCCGAGGGCCGTGCTCGCAACCGCCGGATCAGCATCCTTTTTCAGACGAGCGAGCCCAACGAAGACTCCATCGTTCCGCAACTTCCTTTTCAGACCCATGTCGAATAGCCCCGATTCACAAGACGCCGCTGCAAAATCAGATGCTAAAAAGTGGCTGGTACCCGTCGCGGCGCTCACCGTTGGTCTGCTCGCAGCACTTGCCGTGACGCGAGTCCCCCTGTTCCAGCAGGCGCTCGGTGTCGTTCCTGCGGTTGCCGCCGCTGAGACAGAGGAGGTGATCGAGTTCGGGGTCTTCGCCGAACTGGATGGCATTGTTGTCAACCCTCGCGGCTCAGACGGACGTCGTTACTTCATGGTCAAGGTCGGAGTCGAGGCCGAAGATCAAAAAACGCTCGACCGCCTTGAAGAGGTAAAGCCAGCAGCTCTGGATGGCGTTATCGCTCTCCTGAGCGAGCGGAGCGTTGCTGAGCTCACCGATGTCTCGCAGCGTGACTCGCTCAAAGTCAACGTCAAGCAGATCATCGACAACGTCTTGGGCGACGACGGTCCACTGAGCCGGATCTACTTCACGCAGTACGTGCTCCAGTAGCCGAACCGCAGTAGGAGAAACGCGGCGTGGTCCCGGTTTGAGGTGAAGGTTGTGGCTTGGTCCTTGCTTCAGTGACCTCAGATGAACTCCCCCGACCCCGCCTACGTCGCCCAACCGGCCGCGCCCGACGCCGCCGGCGCGAAACCGTACGACTTTGCCGAGCCCCGGGCGTTTTCGGTCCGTGACCTGCGCCGCGTCGAGGAGGTTCACGGGCATCTCTCGTCGGCCCTCTCTTCGTCGCTCTCCGCCCGTCTGGCCGAGCCTACGCGCGTCGAGGCCGGTGTCGCCGTCGAGGTCCAGGCCGTCGATTTCGAGAAGAGCCGCACCGTCCCGACGGTCGTGTTCGAGGCCCGCATCGGCCCTGCCGGACCGACCCTCGCCCTCGACGTGTCGCCGGCCTTGGCGCTCTTGTTCGTCGACCGCCACCTCGGAGGTTCCGATACGCTGGGCGCGGAGTCCCGCGAACTCTCCGACCTCGAGCGGTCCATCGTGGAGCGCGAGTGGGTCCCGCTCGTGATGGCCGCATTTGCCGAGGCCTGGCAGACCGTTCCTCCCCACGTCGAGCGCTACGCTCCGAGCGCGGCGCGTCTGTCCCTCGCCCCTGCCGACGCGCACGTCGTCGTCGTCGATCTCGCCGTCCGAGTCGGTGAGGAGTCCGCGCCGCTCTCGATCTGCTACCTGACACCGACGCTCACCGACATCCTCGGGGCGCCGGCTCAGACGGCCGGCTCCGCGCCTACTCAAACGTCTCTGGACACCCTGCCGCTCACGCTCCGTGCCGAGCTCGGCCGGGTCCGCCTGAGCGTCGGTGACCTGCTGCGCCTGACGCCGGGCGACGTGATCCCGCTCGCTCGGTCCGCCACCGATCCGGTCCCCGTCCAGGTCGGCGAGCACCTCCGGTTCGAGGCCCGCCCCGGCACGCGCGGCTCCCGAATGGCCCTCCACCTGACCACGCCTCCGCGCACCGACCCATGATGACCGACGCTCCCACCGCCCCCGAGGCCGACGTCCTCGATTCTGCTACGCCGGCCTCGAGTCAGCAGGCCCCTCTGTCCCTCGACGCTCTTTCGGACGTCGAGATCGACGTCTCGGTCGAGCTCGGCCGCTGCCAGCTGTCGCTGGGTGAGGTGGCCCGCCTGGACGTGGGAAGCGTCGTCGACCTGGGAACGCCCGCGAGCGGCCCCTTGTCCGTGTTTGCGAACGGCCGCCGGATCGCGATCGGAGAGGTCGTGGTCGTGGACGGGCAGCTTGGAGTGCGCATCCGCGAGGTCACCTCGCGGCCGGGCGCATAGAAGGGACCCGCCGGTCCATGATCCATTGAGATAGCGGGAGCCCTTGAGGACGAGGCCCGTTGAGAGACGGACGCGCTGGCGACGTGGCGCGTGATGGGCACAGGCAGGACCGACCTCGAGGCCGAGGCATCGCCGGGGCGGCACCGTTTGTGCGAGAGGGGAGGGCATGTCTGCCTCTCCCTCCATGGCGTCCCTTTCTGCCCTCCGTGACCGCGCGTCCAGCGCCGTCGTGGATCCGGCCCCTCTCCGCCGTGCGGGCTTTTTGGCGGTGGCCTTGGTCGTCCTGCTGATCCTGGGCCGAGCGTTCGGCCCCGACACGGCGGCGTCCTCGAGTCCGGCCGAGCGGCAGAGTCCGCCGCAGGCGACGGAACAGGTTGCCGCACCGGGCTCGTCGTGGACGGGCGGACGCGTGATCGCGATCGTCCTCCTGCTGGCAGGCGGTGGAGTCGCCCTCGTCCTTCGGCGCCGGTCGTCATCAGTAGCCCCGGCTCAGGCCGCCCTCGAGGTCCTGGGAACGCACTCGCTCGGGCCGGGGCAGTCGCTGCGTCTGGTGAGCTGCGGCGGCGAGGTCTTGCTCTTGAGCGTCGGCGGCGACGGCGCTCGCCTGCTGCGCCACTGGCCCCAGGCCACGTTCGACGGCGCCGACCTCGAGGTCTCGTCCTTTGCCGACGTCTTGGCCCAGACCGCGCCCGACCTCGAGGTCGTTCCCGCTGCAGACGTCCTCGAGGTCGAACCGCTCGCGCCCATCGAGGTCGAGACTCCCGTCGCCCTCGAGGTCGTGTCTCTGTCTCAGGCTGCGCCCGTCCTCGAGGCCGCGCCCGCGGCGACGTGGCGGACCTCGCTTCCGCAGTTCGGCGCTCATGCGTAGCGCCCTGCTCCTGCTCCTGCTGGTCCCCGCCGTCGCGGCCCAGACCTCGACGATCAGCGCCGAGGACCTCGAGGTCGCCCAGGCGATCACGGACGCGACCGTCGACCAGGTCGAGACCGGCGCTCCGCTCCCCGACCCCAGCCGCGACATCGCGCCGATCGACGACGGGCCGCAGGGCCGCGACCGCCGCCTGTCCCGCGCGCCGAACGCCACCACGTCGCCGGTCCCCGGCGTCACGTTGACGGACACTGGCGAGTACGCGCTCCCGGTCCAGCTTCTGCTCCTGCTGACGGTCCTGACGCTGGCGCCGTCGATCCTGATCTTGATGACGAGCTTCACGCGGCTCGTGGTCGTGTTTGCCATCCTGCGGACGGCGCTGGGGATGCAGCAGAGCCCGCCGACCCAGGTCCTGATCGGCCTGTCGCTGTTCCTGACGTTCTTCGTCATGAACCCGGTCTTTACCGAGATCGACGAGACCGCGCTCCAGCCCTACCTCAACGGCGACCTCGAGCAGCGCGAGGCGATGGAGGTGGCGTCGAAGCCGATCAAGGCGTTCATGATCGAGCACACGCGCGACAAAGACCTGGTCCAGTTCATGGACTTGGCCGGCATGGCTGCCGTCGCCCGTCCCGTCGACGTGCCGCTCCACGTCATCGTGCCGGCGTTCGTCGTGTCCGAGTTGCGGGTCGCGTTCCAGATCGGATTCCTGCTCTTCCTGCCGTTCCTGGTCGTGGACCTGATCGTGGCCAGCGTGCTCATGTCGATGGGCATGATGATGCTCCCGCCCGTCATGATCTCCCTACCGATCAAGTTGCTCCTGTTCGTCCTAACCGACGGTTGGTTCTTGATCGTCGAGTCCGTCGTGAGGGGCTACCTCGGATGACGCCAGAGACCGCCCTCTACTGGACACAGACCGCGATGACGCTGGCGCTGACGGTCGCAGCGCCCCTATTGGGCGTCGCCTTGTTCGTCGGCCTGATCGTGAGCCTGTTTCAGGCGATGACCTCGATCCAGGAGATGACGCTGAGCATGATTCCCAAGATGCTGTCCGTCGCGATCGTGCTCCTGCTGTTCGCCCCCTGGATGCTCGAGATGCTGTCCGACTTTACGATCGAGATCTTCCGCGCCATCGCGGACGTGTCGCACTGATGGGGTGCTGGGGACTAGGGGTCGGGGATTGGGGACGCCATCCGGCGTCCTCGAGGTCGAGCCGGAAGCCTGCGTGCATCTCGAGCTGCCCAGCGACTCTCTCCCCGCATGAGTCATCCTCACGCACGCGGGGACCCGTACGGTGGCGCTCGCGACCTCGAGGTCGTGACCAACGCTGGAATCCCCATTCCTCTCTTACAGAACCAGGGGACGTCGCGAGCGGCCTCGGGGCCGAACCCGGGCGGGCGTCCTCGAGGACGTGCTATCGCTCCCACAGTCGGGTCGAGGGCTCCCCAACCCCCGATCCCCAACTCCCAATCCCCGAGTAGTGGCCCTCGACCCTGCGTCCCTTATCCGGCTCGCGCTCGTGTTCGCACGAGTGGGCGGCGTGTTGGTGGCCGCGCCGCTGTTCGGGCAGAAGAGCATC
>NZ_JBARYR010000596.1:0-3210 GCF_049648075.1 Rubrivirga sp.
TCGAACGTCCACTCATCGCCGGCGCTGACGGGGAACAGGTCCGTCGCCTCCGACACCTCGCCGATGCACTGCGTCCGGGGCGACTCAAGGACGGGTGGGACCTCGGGCTGTGGAGCGTCGGGTTGCGTCGCATCGCAGCCCACGACGGCGAGAAAGGCGGCGAGCGCGATGAAACGGAGCATAGAGTTCGAGAGCATGTCTTCGATGTATCGCTAATCCAGAACCTCCGCAAGGCTCCACTGATTGCCCCAGCTCCTCGGCGGGTCGCGGAATCCGGCTCCACCGCCGTTCCCAACTCGCTGAGCGGTACCGGCCTCGAGGACGCCGCGCGACCTCGGTCCCGTTCCGCAGATCGTGATAGGCCGCGCCGTCCTCGAGGTCGGGATCCGGCGCGTGCGTCCTCGAGAACAGGTCCTGGACGATGGGGACGACCTCCCGTGCCGTCCTCGAGGTCGGCACCGCCGGAGGGCGAGGCGAGGGGCGGACGTCGGAGCGAACGCTCGGTAAAACGCGTCGCGGGACGCGTAGCTCTCGACGCGATCGGAAGGGAGATCGAGGACTCGGCTCAGCCGCTGGCAGCTTCGACGTGGATCACGCGCGGAGGGCTGCGCTCACGGCCTCGAGGTCGGCATCCGTGAGGGTCCAACCCGCGGCTCTGACGTTGCCCTCGATCTGGGACGGCTTGGTCGCCCCCGCGATCACGGACGCGACCGGGGCGTGGGCCAGGAGGTACGCGAACGCGAGGTCCAGGATCGTGTGGCCCCGCTCCTCGGCGACCTCGATGAGTTGCTCCACGACCTCGAGGTTGTCGTCGGTCAGGAGCTCGTCGCCCATCCCAGAGAACCGGCTTCCTTCCTTGCCGCCCAGGCGGGAGCCCTCGGGCGGGGCGTCGCCTTTGCGGTACTTGCCCGTGAGCAGACCGCTTTTGAGCGGGAAGTACGGCACGAACGCCACGTCGAGGTCGCGGGCGACCTCGAGGGCGCCGTCCTCCGGCTCGCGGTGCATCAGGCTGTACTCGTTCTGAACGGCCACGAACCTCGAGGACGAGGCGGCGGCGTGGGCCTCCTGCATCTGTCTCTGGGAGAAGCCGGAGCACCCGATCTCCCGGACCTTGCCCTCCTCCACCAGACGCGACAGCTCCCCGAGCGTGTCGGCGATGGGCGTGTCCGGGTCGGGCCGGTGGAGGTAGTACAGGTCGATCCGGTCCGTGCCGAGGCGTTTCAGGCTCCCCTCGCACGCGGCGCGAACGGCCTCCGGCCGAGCCTGACCGCCGTCCCCGTCGCCCGCGCGGTAGCCGAACTTGGTAGCGATCGTCACCTCCTCGCGGTGCTCCCCGAGCGCGTGGCCCAGGAACGTCTCGCTGGCGCCCTCGCCGTACAGCTCGGCCGTGTCGAAGTGAGTGACCCCGGCCTCGAGGGCGGCGTCCACGACGGCTCGCGACCGGTCCGCGTCGATGTGCCAGCCGAAGTTGTTGCAGCCCAGGCCCACCGTAGAGACCTCGAGGGAGCCGATGCGTCGCGTGTGCATGTCTGTAGGTGGGGCAGTTTCCACGTGAGACTCGAAGGTGCAGGCGGCGTTTCCCGACCGGGACCCATGGGCGCCCTCGAGGGCGCCCATGGGTCCCGGTCGGGAAACGCCGCCTGCACCTTCGAGTCTCACGTGGAAACTGCCCCACCTACAGACATGCACACGCGACGCATCGGCTCCCTCGAGGTCTCTACGGTGGGCCTGGGCTGCAACAACTTCGGCTGGCACATCGACGCGGACCGGTCGCGAGCCGTCGTGGACGCCGCCCTCGAGGCCGGGGTCACTCACTTCGACACGGCCGAGCTGTACGGCGAGGGCGCCAGCGAGACGTTCCTGGGCCACGCGCTCGGGGAGCACCGCGAGGAGGTGACGATCGCTACCAAGTTCGGCTACCGCGCGGGCGACGGGGACGGCGGTCAGGCTCGGCCGGAGGCCGTTCGCGCCGCGTGCGAGGGGAGCCTGAAACGCCTCGGCACGGACCGGATCGACCTGTACTACCTCCACCGGCCCGACCCGGACACGCCCATCGCCGACACGCTCGGGGAGCTGTCGCGTCTGGTGGAGGAGGGCAAGGTCCGGGAGATCGGGTGCTCCGGCTTCTCCCAGAGACAGATGCAGGAGGCCCACGCCGCCGCCTCGTCCTCGAGGTTCGTGGCCGTTCAGAACGAGTACAGCCTGATGCACCGCGAGCCGGAGGACGGCGCCCTCGAGGTCGCCCGCGACCTCGACGTGGCGTTCGTGCCGTACTTCCCGCTCAAAAGCGGTCTGCTCACGGGCAAGTACCGCAAAGGCGACGCCCCGCCCGAGGGCTCCCGCCTGGGCGGCAAGGAAGGAAGCCGGTTCTCTGGGATGGGCGACGAGCTCCTGACCGACGACAACCTCGAGGTCGTGGAGCAACTCATCGAGGTCGCCGAGGAGCGGGGCCACACGATCCTGGACCTCGCGTTCGCGTACCTCCTGGCCCACGCCCCGGTCGCGTCCGTGATCGCGGGGGCGACCAAGCCGTCCCAGATCGAGGGCAACGTCAGAGCCGCGGGTTGGACCCTCACGGATGCCGACCTCGAGGCCGTGAGCGCAGCCCTCCGCGCGTGATCCACGTCGAAGCTGCCAGCGGCTGAGCCGAGTCCTCGATCTCCCTTCCGATCGCGTCGAGAGCTACGCGTCCCGCGACGCGTTTTACCGAGCGTTCGCTCCGACGTCCGCCCCTCGCCTCGCCCTCCGGCGGTGCCGACCTCGAGGACGGCACGGGAGGTCGTCCCCATCGTCCAGGACCTGTTCTCGAGGACGCACGCGCCGGATCCCGACCTCGAGGACGGCGCGGCCTATCACGATCTGCGGAACGGGACCGAGGTCGCGCGGCGTCCTCGAGGCCGGTACCGCTCAGCGAGTTGGGAACGGCGGTGGAGCCGGATTCCGCGACCCGCCGAGGAGCTGGGGCAATCAGTGGAGCCTTGCGGAGGTTCTGGATTAGCGATACATCGAAGACATGCTCTCGAACTCTATGCTCCGTTTCATCGCGCTCGCCGCCTTTCTCGCCGTCGTGGGCTGCGATGCGACGCAACCCGACGCTCCACAGCCCGAGGTCCCACCCGTCCTTGAGTCGCCCCGGACGCAGTGCATCGGCGAGGTGTCGGAGGCGACGGACCTGTTCCCCGTCAGCGCCGGCGATGAGTGGACGTTCGA
>NZ_JBARYR010000597.1:0-7702 GCF_049648075.1 Rubrivirga sp.
GTCCACGCCCGACGCGTGGCGCTCGTCGAGCGCCTGGTGCTCCGGGTCGCACAGGAACGGTACGGCGACGGGCCGACGGCGCTCGTCGAGGGTTGGCTCGGCCGCGTCCGCGACGAGGGGCCGGCCGCGTTCGACGCGCTCGCCCTCGAGGTCGAGCAGACGCCCATCGAGGACGTGACGGCCGTGCTCCGAACGCTGACCGCCTACTTCCACCTGGTCAACAACGCCGAGCAGATCGAGATCGTCCGCGTCAACCGGGAGCGGGCGCGGGCCGCGACGGCCGAGGCCCCCCGTGGCGAGTCGATCGCCCAGGTCGTCGCCGAGGTCGCGTCCTCGAGGACGGCGGAGCAGGCGCGAGCGCTCATCCGCCAACTCGACATCCAGCCGACCTTGACGGCGCACCCGACCGAGGCCCGCCGCCGCACCATCCTGCTCCACCAGCAAGAGGCCGCCGCAGCGCTCGACAAGCTGACGGACCTCGACTTGGCGCCGGAGGAGGCGCACCACGCCGAGGAAGAGGCCTTGCGTCGCCTCCGCCTGCTGCTCGCCACCGACGAGGTGCGCCCGGCAGCGGTGACCGTCCGCGACGAGGTCCGCCACGGTCTGTACTTCGTCGCGACGACGATCTGGGACGTGGTGCCGAGCGTGCATTCGGACCTGCGGAGGGCGTTCCAGTCTCGCTTCGACGAACCCATGGGCGACGCCGGTCCGGTCCTGCGCTACCGCTCGTGGATCGGCGGCGACCGTGACGGCAACCCCAACGTCACCGCGGACGTGACAGAGTGGGCGCTGCGCGCGCACCGTGAGGACGCGCTCCGTCTGCACCGCCGGGATCTAAACCGCTTGCGCCTGGACCTGTCCGTGAGCGACCGGCAAGTGGACCTGGGCGACGCCTTGCGCGCGTCCATCGAGGACGACCGCGACGCCGTGCCGCTCCCCGAGCGTCGGTGGCGGCAAAACGAGCACGAGCCGGTCCGCCTCAAGATCATGCAGATGAGCCACAAGCTCGACCGCCTGATCGCGACGTTGCCCGACGGCGACTCGGGCCAACCGAAGGCCGGCGCCAGCCAACCCTGCGACCCCGGCCCGACCATCGACTACGACGCCGCCGCGTTCCGGGCCGACCTCGACCTGATCGCCGACGCGCTCCGCCACGCCGGCCTCGATGGCCTGGCCGACGAAGGCGCCCTGGCCGACGCCCGCGTCCGCGCCAGCACGTTCGGCTTCCACCTGGCCGCCCTCGACTTGCGCCAGCACAGCCGCCTGCACGAAGCGGCCGTCGCCGACCTTCTCCAGCGATCCGACGTCGAGGCCGACTACACCGCCCTCGATGAGGACGCGCGCGTCGACCTGCTGACGCGCGAGTTGCAGAACCCACGCCCGTTCATCCGCTTGGGCGGCGAGGTGGACCCCGAGACCGACCGCGTGCTCGCGCCGCTCCGAGTCGCGAAGGCCGCCCTCGAGGCCGAGCCGGAGTCGATCGGGAGCTACATCGTGTCGATGACGGACGCGGTCAGCGACGTCCTCGAGGTCTTGCTGCTGGCCAAGGAAGTTGGGTTGTGGCGGCTCGAGGACGGACGCGTCCAGAGCCCCATCGACGCGGTCCCGTTGTTGGAGACCATCGCCGACCTCGAGGCCGGGCCGGCGCTCCTAAAGCAACTGTTCGAGAACCCGGTCTACCGGAAGCACCTCGACAATCGCGGTGGGCTGCAAGAGGTCATGTTGGGGTACTCGGACTCGAACAAGGACGGCGGCTACTGGCAGGCCAACTGGTCGCTCCACAAGGCGCAGGGCGCCATTGCCCAGACCTGCCGCGACGCGGGCGTCGACCTGCGCTACTTCCACGGCCGCGGAGGAACGGTCGGGCGAGGCGGAGGCCGGGCCGGACAGGCGATCCGGTCCATCCCGTCCGTCGCCCAGAACGGCCGGATCCGCTTTACGGAGCAGGGCGAGGTGATCTCGTTCCGCTACGCGTTGCCCGGCATCGCGCGCCGTCACCTCGAGCAGATCGTCCACGCCACGCTCGGCGCCCTAGCCGACTCTGAGAGCGCGGGCGACGGGTTCGCCCTCGAGGCCGAGACGCACGCGCTGATGGAGCGGCTGGCCGACCAGTCGATGGCGACGTACCGCGACCTGATCGACGCGCCCGAGTTCTGGCCGTGGTACACGGCCTCGACGCCCATCGCCCACATCGCACGCCTATCGATCGCCTCACGGCCGATCTCTCGGAAAGGCATGGCCGACCTCGACTTTGAGGGGTTGCGCGCGATCCCGTGGGTGTTCTCGTGGACCCAGCCCCGGTTTACTGCGCCCGGCTGGTACGGCGTCGGGACGGCGCTCGCGAACGCGATCACGGGCGACGACCTCGAGGCGTTGCGACGCCTACAGGACGAGTGGCCGTTTTTCCAGGCGATCACCGGCAACGCCCTCCGCGAGATGGCCCGCGCCCGGCTGGTCGTCGGGCGGCGGTACAGCGCGCTCGCCCTCGAGGCCGGTGCGTCCCCGGCATCCTTCGAGGCCGTCGAGACGGAGTTCGCTCGCGCGGAGACGGCGCTCCTGCGCGTCGTCCGGCGCGACACGTTCTTGGACCCGGGGCGCGCCATCGCGGCGACCATCCGCTACCGCAACCCGGCCACGGATGTCCTCAACCTGGTCCAACTCGACCTGCTGCGTCGCTGGCGCGCCGACCTCGAGGCCGATGGATTGGCACCGGCGCTCCTGTTGTCGGTCAATGCCATCGCCGCCGCCATGCAGTCGACGGGGTAGACGCGGGGTGGCGGCCTCGAGGTCGCGTGATCGCTCCCGCCCTCGAGGCCGATGAGAGTTCTGGACCGTAGAGGCACCACGCTGTGGCGTGTATGCCGCCCTCGAGGACGCGGCTCTACGAGCTCGGCGTCACCGCCCGTCGCGGGATCGGCGTCGAGAGGACCATCTGGGTGACCGGCTCACCGAACGGCAGCAGCCGGTCGATCAGCTCTTCCAGCGCCTCCATCGACGCCACCGCGACGATCATCAGGAGCGAGCTGCTGCCCGTCGTGCGGTAGCACTCGAGGACGTCCTGCATCTCCTGGATCTGGGCGACGCTCCGCTGAAACCGCGCGCGGTCCACCTGCATGTGCAAGACGGCCTGGACTGGCCGCCCGAGCTTCGCGGGGTCCACGGTCGCGTGATACCCTTTGATCACACCGTCGGCCTCAAGGCGGTGGAGGCGTTCAGCGACGGCGGGTGGCGACAGACCGATCCGGCGGCCGATCTCAGCATAGCTGAGGCGTGCGTCGGACTGCACGTGGGCGAGCAGGCGATGGTCGAGAGTGTCCATTTCGAGAGGATCGAAGGCGAGATGAGATGAGGCTCGTTGAATCGAACGCGATGTCTCAACGATACCGTTGATCGGCTCTTTTAGAGATGGCGTGTCGAGGCCTAGCCTGTGATCGTCCACTCGCCTCCGACCTCGATGACGTTGACTTCGCCGATTCGCGCACCACGCGGTACCTCGCTTTCCTGCCGAGGCTGGCACCAAGAGGCCGCCCTGCG
The DNA here is from genome assembly GCF_049648075.1 of Rubrivirga sp. Taxonomy (GTDB): domain Bacteria; phylum Bacteroidota; class Rhodothermia; order Rhodothermales; family Rubricoccaceae; genus Rubrivirga. The sequence goes on from NZ_JBARYR010000597.1 coordinate 3,535, forward strand.
GATGCTGATGAACAACCTCGATCCTGAGGTGGCCGAGCGGCCCGAGAACCTGGTCGTCTACGGCGGGGCGGGCAAGGCCGCGCGGGATTGGGCGTCGTATCACCGGATCGTCGACACGCTCCGCCGGCTGAAGAACGACGAGACGCTGCTGGTCCAGAGCGGCAAACCGGTCGGCGTGTTTCGGACGCACGACCAGGCGCCACGCGTGCTCCTCGCCAACAGCTGGATCGTGCCTCGGTGGGCAACGTGGGACCGGTTCCGCCAGCTCGAGGCCGAGGGGCTGACGATGTACGGCCAGATGACGGCCGGGAGCTGGATCTACATCGGCACGCAGGGCATCTTGCAGGGCACCTACGAGACGTTCGCGGCGTGTGCGCGGCAGCACTTCGGCGGTGATCTGAGCGGTCGGCTCGTGGTCACGGCGGGCCTGGGCGGGATGGGCGGCGCGCAGCCGTTGGCGGCGACCATGAACGGCGCGGTCTTCCTGGGCATCGACGTGGACGAGGGGCGGATCCAGCGGCGCGTGGACCAGGGCTACTGCGACCGCATCGCCCACGACCTCGACGAAGCGCTCGACGTCCTCGAGGGCGCCTGCGAGCAGCGCAAGCCGTTGTCGGTCGGGCTGGTGGGGAACGCGGCCGAGGTGTTGCCCGAGCTGGTGCGCCGCGGCCTCGAGGTCGACGTCGTGACCGACCAGACGAGCGCGCACGACTTGCGCCTCGGGTACCTCCCAGCCGGATACGGCCTCGAGGCCGCCGAGGTGTTCCGCACGTCTGACCCGACGGGGTACCAGGAGGCCGTCCTGGACAGCATGGAGGCGCACGTCTCGGCCTTGCTCGCGCTCCAGCGCGCGGGGACCGTCGCGTTCGACTACGGCAACAACCTGCGCGGCCAGGTGGCGGACCATCGAGGGCGAGCGGACGCGTTCGAGGTCCCCGGCTTCGTGCCGGAGTACATCCGACCGCTCTTCTGCCGTGGCTCCGGCCCCTTCCGCTGGGCCGCGCTCTCGGGCGACGCTGGGGACATCGCGGCGACGGACGCGGCCCTCCTGGACCTCTTCCCCGAGAACGAGCACCTGCACCGCTGGATCAAGCTGGCGCAAGAAAAGGTGCAGTTCCAGGGCTTGCCAGCGCGGATCTGCTGGCTCGAGTACGGCGAGCGAGCTGAAGCCGGTGAGCGCTTCAACTGGCTGGTGGAGACGGGCAGGGTGAGCGCGCCGTTGGTGATCGGTCGCGACCACCTCGACACGGGGAGCGTCGCGAGCCCGAACCGCGAGACCGAGGGCATGAAAGACGGGTCCGACGCCATCGGCGACTGGCCGCTCTTGAACGCGATGCTCAACACGGCGTGCGGCGCGACCTGGGTGAGCCTGCACCACGGCGGCGGCGTCGGCATCGGGTACTCGATGCACAGCGGCATGGTGTGCGTCGCCGACGGGACAGAGTCCGGCGGCCAGCGCCTCGAACGCGTGCTCACGGCCGACCCCGGCACGGGCGTCATGCGCCACGCCGACGCGGGCTACGACATCGCCATCGACACGGCGCGCGAGCGCGGGGTCGATCTGCCGAGCGTGGGGGCGGGAGCATGACCGTGGAAGAAGAGACGCCCGTCCTCGAGGGCGTGCTCCGCCTCGAGTCGCTCGACGCCGACCTCGAGGCCTCGAGGTCGGACCTCGTGGAACACCTTCGCCGTCCTCGAGGTCGCGTCGCCCAGAGCCGCCGGTTGGTAGAAGCCGCGCTTGGGGACGGGCGAGCTCACTACGGGCTCAACACGGGGTTCGGGGCGCTCAAGTCGGAGCGGATCGAGGCGGCGGACGTGGAGCGGCTTCAAGTCAACTTGCTCCGGTCACACGCGTGTGGCGTCGGTGCTCCGGTCCCGCGCCCGATCACGCGTCGGATGCTGGCGCTGAAGGCGCACGCGCTCGGCCTTGGCTACTCGGGCGCCTCCCTCGAGGTCGTCGCAGGGCTGCTTGCACTCTTGGACGCCGACGTGATCCCGGTCGTGCCGCAGCAGGGGAGCCTGGGGGCCTCGGGCGACTTGGCGCCGCTGGCGCACCTCGCGCTCGTACTGATCGGAGAAGGGACGGCGTGGGGCAACGACGGACCCGTTCCGGCGTCGGTCGCCCTCGAGGCTGCAGGGCTGACGCCGGTCGCGCTCGGCGCCAAGGACGGCCTGGCCCTCATCAACGGGACGCAGTTTATGCTGGCGTACGCCGTCGAGGTCGTGCAGCGCGCGCGGCGCCTAGCGGTGACGGCTGATATCGTGGCAGCAATGACGCTGGAGGCGCGGCTGGGCTCGGCTCGCCCGTTCGATGCGCGTGTCGCGGCGCTCCGCCCGCACCCTGGCCATGCACAAACGGCCGAGACCGTGCGTCGGCTCCTCGAGGGCTCCGAGATCGGCCCGAGCCACGCCGACTGCCAGCGCGTTCAGGACCCGTACTCGATCCGGTGTGCGCCTCAGGTCCACGGCGCGAGCCGCGACGCCATCGCCTACGCCTCGTCGAGCGTCGAGCGGGAGCTGAACAGCGTCACCGACAACCCGCTGGTGTTCGCTGCGCGGTCTCCTTCGGAGGTCGACCTCGAGGGCGAGCCGGACATCGTTTCGGCGGGCAACTTCCACGGTCAGCCCCTCGCCCTGGCGCTGGACACGGCCTCGATGGCGATCGCAGAGTGGGCGTCCATCTCAGAGCGCCGGACCTACCTGCTGATCGACGGCAGCGACGGGTTGCCGCCGTTCCTGGTGGAGCGGTCCGGCGTGCAGTCCGGGTTCATGATTCCGCAGTACGTCGCGGCGTCACTCGTGAGCGAGAACAAGACGCTGTGCCACCCCGCTTGCGTCGACTCGATCCCGTCCTCGAGGGGGCAGGAGGACCACGTCTCGATGGGCGCGTGGGGCGCCCGGAAGGCGCTACGCGTGGTCGAGAACGCCGAGCGCGTGCTCGCCATCGAAGCGCTGTGCGCGGCCCAGGCCTTGGAATTTCGCCGCCCGCTTCGGTCCAGCCCCGCCCTCGAGGCCGTCCACCGCGCGATCCGCGAGCGCGTCTCTCACCGTGCCGAGGACACCGTCTTCGACGCCGACCTCGAGGCCGCCACGGACCTCGTCCAGTCTGGGGCGTTGATCGACGCTGCGCAGGCCGTCGTCGGACCGTTGCCATGAGAAAGCGGCCGTTTCAACCGTCTCGCACACAACGCGTCGCACCGATCCGATGACCGTTCTCACCGACATCGGCCAGCTCGCGACCTGCCCGCCCAACGACGGCGTCGGGCTGATCGACCGTGCGGCGCTGGCTTGGGACGGCGGCGTTGTCGAGTGGGTCGGCCTCGAGGCCGATCTGGCCGAGCGGTATCGCGGTGCCGAGCACCAGGCGGCCGGCGGGGGACTGGGGGTGCCGGGTCTGATCGACTGCCACACGCACTTGGTTCACGCCGGCGACCGGTCCGGTGAGTTCGTCGAGCGCATCGAGGGCACGCCGTATCTCGAGATCGCCCGGCGCGGCGGCGGCATCCTGTCCACCGTCAGAGCCACACGAGCGGCCTCGAGTGCCGACCTCGAGGCGTCGGCGCGCGAGCGGCTGGACGCCATGCTCCGTCAAGGTGTGACGACTGTCGAGGCCAAGAGCGGCTACGGGCTCGCCCTGGAGGACGAGATCCGGACGCTGCGCATCCACAAGAGGCTGGCGGAGCACGGCCCGCAGCGGATTGTCTCGACGCTGCTCGCGGCCCACGTCGTCCCACCCGAGTACCGCGATGATCGCGCGGCGTACGTCCGCCTGATCGTGGACGAGATGATCCCGCAGGTCGCTGCCGAGGGTCTGGCATCGTTCGTGGACGTCTTCGTCGAGGACGGCGCGTTTACCGCAGCGGAGGCGCGCATCCTCCTCGAGGCCGCCGCCGCGCACGGCTTGGGCGGCAAGCTCCACGCCGACCAACTGAGCGACACGGGCGGCGCGGCGCTCGCCGTCGAGCTTGGGGCCGCGTCGGCCGATCACCTCGAGTGCGTCTCGGACGCCGGCATCGCGGCGCTCGCGTCCTCGAGGCATGTCCTGAGCAGAGCCGAAGGGACGGTGGCCGTCAGCTTGCCGATCGCGACCCTCGTGTTAGGGCAGGAGCCGCTGCCGGCCCGCCGGCTGCTCGACGCCGGAGCACGCGTCGCCGTCGCGACCGACTTC
>NZ_JBARYR010000598.1:0-5019 GCF_049648075.1 Rubrivirga sp.
CCTCGAGACTGGTCGCGACCTCGAGGCCGGTCGCCAAACGCCACCCGGCGGGCGACTGCGCCCACGCGGGCGCGGACAAGAGCAGGTAGGCGAGGACGCGCACCAGACGGTCGGAAACGGGCGCCGAAGGTAGCGCGGCCTCGAGGCCGCTACTCGCCGTAGACCGTCGTCTCGGGCCGGAACGCGAACCAGGCGAACGCGAACGTGTCGTGCGACTGGACCGGAGCCAGACGCTCGCCCTCGAGGGCGCCGGCGGTTGCCTCGCCGGTCACGCTCCACCGGCTTCCCGTCTGCCCGTCGCGGATCTCACCGTCCTCCCAGACGAACGACAGCGTGCGGCCCTCGAGGACGCGCCGGAACACGCCGGACGTCCCGACCTCCCGCGCCTGGGCGATCTCGCCCTCGCCCAAGGCCGTCACCGCGCCGTCCGTGTGAAAGACGACGATGGGCACGCCGCCGAGATCGTCCTCGAGGACGACGCGCTCTCGCGTGACGGACGCGGGGTAGGCCCGGAACGCGTCCTCGACCTCGACGGCGACGATCCGCTCCATCGGGACCAGCCCGCCGCCGGTCTCGCCCCGATAGAACAGCGGCGACCGGCCGATGTCGTCGTAGCCGACGTACGGGTTGCGCCCGTAGTCGCGGTCGTAGCCGGTCTCGCGCGACAGGACCAGCGCGGCGGGCGCGTCGTCCTGCGCTTGGGCAAACGACACGATCTGGGCCGGCAGCACCCTGAGATCGGTGCCGACCAGGTCCCCGACGATGGCCTCGCCGGTAAACTGCTGCCACAGCGTCTCGGTCTGCCGGTCGTACATGACCATGTCCGAGAACCGGAGCAGGCCCGACACCCCGAGCGACAGCGTCTGCGGCCCGTCCTCGCCCTCGATGCGGCGGTCGAGCGCGACGGCGCTGTAGCACAGCGGGCAGAACGTGACCGCGACCGGGACGCCCGCGAGGGAGTCGTTCACGATCTCGTGCCACGTCAGGATCTGCAGCGGGTAAACCTTCGCCTCGTCCTCGATGCGGAGCAAGACGACGGGCTCACGGTCCGCCAGCCACGACGACGCCTGGTCGGCGCTCACGAAACGGGGCGCGTCGAGGGCGGGGATCCCGTCCTTGGGCGGCCCGCCGGACTGCAACTCCGCCAGGTCGATGGTCCGCTTGGCGGTGTTCGTGTCGAACCCGGGAATCGCGCGCTCGGGCGGCTGTGCCTGGGTGCACCCGGCGAGAAGGGCGGCGGCGGCGAGCAGTCGTGTCGTCATGCTCTGAGACGCAGTCATCAGACCTCCGCCTTACGACAGAAGCATCCTCGAGGACGACGACGAGCTATGTCGTCCTCGAGGACGCACGTGTCCCCTCGCCTCTCCTCACCATACCGCTTCCCCTACACCGGCTCGTTGCCCGCGTCGGCCGGGCTCTGGATGCGGAACACGAACGCCGCGAGCGCACCGCCGGCGAACGTCGAGACGAGGTAGATCCACAGGTTGCCGATCGTCAGCCCCTCGCCGACGAACACGTCGACCAGGATCGGGCCGAGCGCGACGGCCGGGTTGAAGGCGCCGCCCGAGATCGGGCCGGCCGCCAGGGCGCCGGCCAACACCACGAGCCCGATCGCGAGCCCGTAGTGATCGTTCCCGGCCGTCTCCACGCTCGTCGCCACGTTCAGAATCACGAGGGCGAGCGCGAACGTGAACAGCATCTCGAGCAGGAAGAACGCGCCCAGGCTCGTCTCCTCCGCAGGCGTCACCTGCAGGACGTCGCCCGTCACGATGTAGGCCGCGAACGCGGCCAAGACCGCTGCCAGGACCTGGACCCCCATGTACGGCAGCACCTCCGACGTCGGGATCTTGCCCCGCAACCACACCGCGAGCGTAACGGCCGGGTTGTAATGCGCACCCGAGACGTGGCCGCCGAGGTAGATCATCGCCATCAGCATGCCCGCGATGGCGAGCGGCGCGAGCGCGCTCCCGATCAGCACCGTCAGGCCAATCGTGAGGACGAGAAAGAACGTGCCGATAAACTCGGAGACCAGCTTGGCAGTCATGGAGAGGGACTGTGAGGTGAGACGCAAAGCTACGGGGGAGCGACTCCACCGCCGGGTTGGAACGCGTGCATGCCGAAGTCTCGGACGAGTTGGAGACGGGACTCTTGAGGTTGTACTTCCTGCACATCCCCCCGACCTCGATGCCGCGTCGCCCGATGCACGTCGTCCCTCGCGTCGCCTCCGTGCGCCTCCCCCACATGTCTCCGCGCGAGGTCGAGGCCTACCAGCTCTTTATGATCGCTGAGGCCGGGATCGGGTACGTGCGGCTCCACGCCGGCCCGGATGCCGGACCCGAGTGCCTAGGAGCCCACCGGACGGTGATGACCATCGAGGACGCGATGGCCCTGGCTCCCATCCCGCACGAGCTGGGCCTAGGACGATGGTGCCGATGCACCTACCGCCCGGTCTCCTCCGCACGCTAGCTCGACCCCGGCGCGACGGCTCCTCGTCAACTCGAGGATGGCACCTCGAGGGCGACGCATCGAGGACGACCCGCAGTCTACCTTCCCCGTGTCTGCCCTCCCTCTTCATGGCGAAAGCGCGCAAGACCGGCGCCTCGTTCGACGACCTCTCGACGGCCTTTCGGCACGGCAAGTTCGCCCCGCTGTACTTCCTCTACGGGGAGGAGGGCTGGTTCATCGACGAGCTCGAGCGCTTGGCGATCCAGCACGCCATCGCGCCGCACGAGCGGGACTTCAACCTCGACGTCGTGTTCGGACCGGAGGCCAACGCCCAGGCCGCGCTCGCACAGTGCGCCCAGTTCCCGATGATGACCGAGCGCCGCCTCGTCGTCGTCCGGGGGTTCGAGAAGCTGGACGGCAACGCGGCCTTCGAGGCCTACGCGAAAGCCCCGAACCCGACCGCCACGGTCTTGCTCCTGTGCCACCGGAAGCCGGACTTACGGAGCAGGCCCTACGCCGCGCTCAAGAAGGCCGCGGTGTGGTCGCACTTCGAGACGCTCAAGGACCGGCAGCTCCCGAGCTGGGTCGAGGGCCGCTTCCGGGATTTCAGCGTGAGCTCCGAGGCCGGCGCGGCCTCGACGCTAGCCGAGCTGTCCGGCCCCGACTTGCGCTCGCTCGATGCCGAGGTCGACAAGCTGGTCACCTACGTCGGGGACCGAGCGCGGGTCACTCGCGACGACGTGCTCCGTGCCGCGGGCCACTCGGCCGAGCAGAACCCGTTCGCCTTGCAGGCCGCCTTGGGACGGGGCGACGTCACGTCGGCCCTCGCCATCGCGGACGGTCTGCTGGGGAAGGCTGGAAACCGGTCCTCGGAGGCGATCCGGATCGTCGCGTTGCTCTCGGCGTACCTGACGAAGCTGTGGAAGCTGACAGGCTGTCTCGCTGCTGGCGTCCCGCAGAGCCAGTGGGCCGGACAAATCGGCGTGCCGCCGTTCGTCGTCCGCGAGTACGAGCCGCCCGCGCGCCGGTACGGCCCCGACGGCATTCGGCGAGCGCTCGGCGCCCTTTTAGCGGCGGACCTCGAGCTTAAAGGGGGTGCCCGCCGCGATCCCCGGCTTACGCTCACCCTGGCCCTCCGGCGCGCGGCTGCGCCATCTCCTTAGCCTCCACTACGGGGATTCCACGAAACAGGGGCGTTCGCTGTTACAACAGGGGACCGGGCACACTCCTTGCGCGATTCCGAGTCGCTGACAAACCGGCGCCCGCCGGACTACCAACTCCAAACGCCCCCTCTATGCCGACACTGAAGAAGCAGACGTTCGCCAAGGCCACCGCCCGCACGGTGACCCCCGCGACCAAGAATCACGGCGTCCTCTCGCAGATGAATGACGAGGACCTGATGAGCCAGTTCCAGATGGGGACGGTCGAGGCCTTCGATATCCTGGTCGGCCGCTACCACGACCCGCTGACGAACTACATCTACCGGTTCCTGGGCGACGTCAAGGAGTGCGAGGACCTCTTGCAGGAGACGTTCCTCCGTGTCTACCGCAACCGGCACAGCTACCGCCGAATTGCCAAGTTCTCGACCTGGCTCTACACCATCGCCGGCAACCTGGCCCGGAGCGAATACCGCAAGCGGAAGCGGCGCCGGCTCTACAGCCTCCAGTCCGTGAACCGCGACGAGGAGGAGTACGAGGTCGAGATCCCCGACGAGACATTCCTCCCCGACAAGCACGCCGAGGGAACGATTCAGGACAAGTACATCCAGGAGGCGCTCGCGCAGATCCCCGAGGAGTTCCGCGAGGTCGTCGTGTTACGCGACGTCCAGCAGCTTGCCTACGAGGAGATCGCTGACATCACGGGCCTCCCGATGGGCACGGTCAAGTCGCGGATCAACCGCGGCCGAACCAAGCTCCAGGGCATCCTCAAGGAGGTCTACGTTCCCGAAGAGGACTAGCGCCCTCGAGGTCTATTCTGCGGGCGGTTCCCACCTCGGGAGCCGCCCTTTTTCGTGTCCGCCCTCGAGGGCGGATCGCCATGTTAGCTTGCCGCACCGAGGACGACGGGTTCACACGGAGGGCGATTGTCGCCAGGGCGGCGTCCTCGCAGGCTCTCCACTCGTGTCGCTTGCCCACAGTGCGGCAGGCCTGCTAGCTTAGGTTTCTCTGAGGGCCTTTAGCTCAGGGGTTTAGAGCGCTCGCCTCACACGCGAGAGGTCGATGGTTCAAATCCATCAAGGCCCACCCCGTGTACCCGCCAGTGGTTGCGAGACAACGTGTTTTATCCTTCCGGTTGAATCACGGCCAAGCAAGTTGTAGCTGAGCAGCGTTAGTTCTTACGGCGGCCGCGCCCGTCTCCGACGCTTCAGGTTCGTGAGCGAGTTGACGGAGATGTGGGGCGGCTACGCTCACCACAACGAGCAGTTCTCGAGCAACAACACGCACCGGGCACGCCGAGGCGTCGAGCGTGTCCACGGGTCCACGGGTCCACGGGTCCAGAGCAAAACGGCCGTCGTGATCCCACTCGGCGGGACGCTAGCGGCCGTCGGCGTGGCCGGCACCGACGCGCTGTGGT
>NZ_JBARYR010000599.1:0-8226 GCF_049648075.1 Rubrivirga sp.
GTCTGGGCGTCACCTCCACCGGAGCAGGGCTTCCATAGACCGCCTTTGCCGCGCCGCACCCCCCGACCGGAACGCACAGCGCGACGAGGAGAGCGATCCGGGCTCGTGCCGGAGAAAACGCTAGACGTTCGGACGTGCGGCGTCGAGAAGAGCGTATCGGTGTGCCGATCACAGATCGAGGGATCGAGAGACTTCAGAACATCGCAGCCACCTGCAAACCACGATGGCCCATCCCCCTGATTCGTCGCGCTTCCACACTGAGCGGCTACACATCCGGTCTGAAAGGTGCGAGCCGCGCCCTCGAGGACGGCTAGCGCAGTCGGGGGCGGTAGTCGCCCAGACCGTAGACGAGCCGCAGGCCCGCCAGCGACGTCCCCGTCGGCCCGACGCCGACCAGTGCCCCGATGATGGCCCGCTCTCGGTCGATAAAGTGGATGTTCATGCCCACTGCGAGCGATGGGAGGAGCGGGACCTTGGCGCCGTCCTCGATCGTGCTTCGAGAGAACTGGAGGGTCGGTGTGAACTCCTCGAACACGTCGTCGTAGGCCGCGCCCACCATGGCGATCGCGACGCCCTCGAACAGGAACGCGCCGATAAACTCCCCGACCACGCCGCGCGCGCCGACGCCGAGGGAGATCGCGTCGCGTCCGATGAACTCGCTTCGCGGGTACCCCACGAGCAGGTCTCGGTCGAGGTCGGGGAGGTAGACCCACGGGAGCCCTCCGCCCTCGTCGCCGTCCTCACGCGTGACGACGCCCGTCGCCCGGACGAAGATGGCGCCGCGCTCGGGCAGGAACGGGATGCGGAAGAGGGCCGGCCGGAAGGCGTACGCCAACCCCTCGGCCTTCCAGTAGCCGAGCCCCGACCCGTCGAGCGACTCGAACCGGGCGACCTGGGCCTGGAGATACGACCCGCGGGACGGCATCGGGCGGATGTTGCGGGTGTCGCGGATGGCCGCGAGCCCGACCTCGAGGCCGTAACGGCTTTCGCCCTGGAGGCCCTGGATGCGGGCGAGGTCGCCGGGCCGGATGTCCTCGAGGTCGCCCGGCTCGGTCTCCTCGAAGCCCCGAATCCGGTCGAACTGGAACCGGACCTTGGGCTGCCACAGGATGCCCCGTGGTCCCGCCGGGGACCAGCCGAGGCGGACCTCGGCCTCGGCCGCCGCGCGGTCCAGGAAGAGCGAGCCGTCGGGCTCCGAGCGCGGCCCGTGCCCGACGAACCGCGTCCTCGAGGTCGTCCACCCCGCCCCGCCCAGCGTCATCACCAGGGGGTTGCGGCGCACGTCGCCAGTGAGGTACTCGCCGAAGGCGCCCTGAAACCGCTCTGAGATCCGGGCCTCGACCTGCAAGTGGTCCCGCGCCGACGTCAACCCGTTGACGGCGACACCGCCGCTGGCACCGAACCCTTTCGAGGGCGAATACAGCGAGCTCAGCGAGAAGACCGGCCGGACGCGTAGGCTCGTGACGTCCTCGACGATGTCCTCGGCGACCTCCTCGATGGGCGTGTCCGTCGTATCCGGCGCCACGACCGGCCGCTCCGTCGTGTCCTGCTGGACGAGGAAGAACAGCGCGAGGGCGAGGAGCATCGAGGACGAGTCGGGAAAATTCCGGGTACCTCACGGCCGGACTTTGGATCCCCGCGGGCCTCGCGGCGCCGGCCTCGAGGACAAACGAGACGGAAAACCGCAGAAGACCGGAAGCGCTTCCGAGCCATCGGCCTCGAGGACGTAATTTTCGACCTCGAGTTTCTCGGGCACCCGACGCTCTATTTCGCCGTCGACGCCCTCCAGCATCCCCTCCTCAGTCCATGTCACAACACCCCCGCATCTGGTTTAACGGCGAGCTCGTCGCCTACGAGGACGCCACGATCCACGTCCTGTCCCACGTCATCCACTACGGGTCGAGCGTGTTCGAGGGGATCCGCGCCTACGAGACCGACCGCGGCCCCGCCATTTTCCGGCTCGAGGAGCACATGTCTCGGCTGATCGACTCGGCCAAGATCCACCGGATGGACGTGGGCTACACCGTCGACGAGCTGTGCGACGCGGTCGTGGAAACCGTCGGGGAGAGCGGGCTCGAGGCCTGCTACATCCGCCCGATCTCGTTCCGCGGGCATGGGCCGATGGGCGTCAACCCGCTCAAGAACCCGGTCCACACCGCGATCGCCGTGTGGGAGTGGGGCCAGTACCTCGGGGCCGAGGCGATCGAGCGCGGCGTCGAGGTCCAGGTCTCGTCGTGGAACCGGCCCGCCCCGAACACCCTGCCGGCGATGGCGAAGGCGGGAGGCAACTACCTCGGCGGCAGCTTGATCAAGATGGAGGCCGTCCTCAACGGCTTCTCCGAGGGCATCGCGCTCAGCGTGGACGGGCTCCTCTCGGAGGGCTCCGGCGAGAACCTGTTCGTGATCCGCGACGGTGAGATCGCGACGCCGCCCCAGACGCTGTCCATCCTGCCCGGCATCACGCGCGACTCGGTGATCCAGATCGCCCGCGACCGCGGCTACACCGTGACGGAGCGCTCGCTCCCGCGCGAAGCGCTCTACCTCGCCGACGAGTTGTTCTTCACCGGGACGGCCGCCGAGGTCACGCCCATCCGAACCGTCGACCACTACGAGATCGGCAGTGGAAGCCGTGGCCCGATCACCGAGGAGCTCCAGACGGCCTACTTCCAGTCCCTCCGCGACACGGCCAACCCCAAGGGCTGGCTCACGTTCGTAAACGACCACGCCGGTCCGTCCGGCGACGGCGCCGCAGGCCAACCAGCCGTTACGAGCTAGCGTCCTCGAGAGCTGCAAGGCCGGCGCAGTCAACGGCCACGTGAGCGGGCGCCTCGGCGAGGGTCGGGACGCTCGTTAACTACGAGGGTGTCGTCTGGGAATAGACCTCGGGAACCCTTTCGCGTCTCGACCTCGAGGACGAGACGCCCGGGGTGGATCGGGAGCGACCGTGTGCCGACATTGGGAGGCTCACCCCTTCGTCCTTGATGCGCTCCCTCCTCTTCCTCTTCGCCCTAACAGCCGTCCCTCTCGCGACGGCCCAGTCGATGAACGTCGACGCCGAACCAGCCAGCGGCGTCATGTCGGCCGACTCTGACGACGAGGCCAGGCGCGACATGGTTCTTCGCAACGTCGACCTCGTCCCCGACACCATCCAGGACGACGGGTGCTACGGCTACGTCGACGCGTCGGCGCCGGACGTGGGGCTTGAGTGGGACGGCGGCGACCTGCAGATCCGCGTCGAGGGCGACTTCGACGCCACGCTCGTCGTCGCCCAGCCCGACGGCACCTGGGCGTGCATCGACGACTCGCCCGGGAGCGTGCTCCCCACCCTCGATCTAGCCGGCGCCGATGCCGGCCGCTACGCCGTCTGGGTCGGCTCGTTCGGAGAGGACCCGATGACATCGACGGCCACCGTCGTGGCCGGGCCGATGCCTCCGCCCCTCGCCCTCGAGGCCGGTGCGACGCCGCTTTCGGGCATCATCAACGCTCCCGGCGGCTTCGAGGCTGGTGACGGGACGCTCGAGCTCGCCATTCAGGCCGGCGGCTCCGACGCCGCGGGCCGCCTCGACCCAGAGCTGTTCTGCGCCGGTCACATCGACGCCTCCCAGCCGACGGCGAACGTCCTCTACTCCGCCTCCGGCGGCACCGGCACGCTCGCCATCGGGGCCGTGACGGGAGCGTCGGACGACGACATGATGATGGACGACTTCACCGATCTCGTCCTGGTCGTCTCCGGCCCAGACGGGCAGACGTACTGCAACGACGACTACGCCGGACCCGACCCGTTGGTGGTGATCGACTCGCCTGAGAGCGGCACGTACGCCGTCTGGGCCGGCACCTACTCGCTCCAGGATGGCATGGCCGATGCGACCCTGACCGTCGCGGAGTCCGCGGAGGACATTGGCTTTGGGGACTTTGGTGACATGGGCGACTTCGACGATATGGGCGGCTTCGAGTTTTCGCCCTACTCCGAGGGCACCTACGTCCTGCTCGACCTCGAGGGCGTGCCGGGTGCTCGCTTGACGGGAGGCGACGACCTGTCCGACTCGGTCGAGACCACCATCACCCCGAGCACCCCGAACCCGGTTCAGGGCGAGGCGTGCCGTGGATACATCGAGGGCTCGGCGACCGTCGCGATGGAGCTCAGCGGCGACGGACCGTTCGCCCTTCGCGCCTCCGGCGTGGAGACCGACCTGACGATGACCGTCCTCACGCCGAGTGGGATGTGGTTCTGCTCCGACGACGCCGAGGAGCTCGACCCCGGCATCCAGCTCGACACGGCGGAGGACGGCCTGTACCGGGTTTGGGTCGGCACGTTCGGCGACATGGGGACGTCCACTGACGTGTCCGTCTCGATCGCGCCGGGCGAGGTGGTCTCGATGAGCAGCTTCGGAGGCGACGACGGCCGCGTGACGCAAACGGAAGGGATGTACGCCGGAACGGAAATCCAGTCCGGCAACGGCGCCACGGAGCTCAGCCTCAACGGTGACATCGCCGGCGCGAACCAGAGCGTCATGGCCGGCGGCCCGGTTCTCAACCCCGTCGAGGGCGCGGCGTGCCAGGGCTTCGTCAGTGAGCGCCCCGTGCTCTCTGTTTTCAGCAGCTTCAACACGCTCGAGTTCGAAGCCAGCAGCGGCGACGGCGAGGACCTCACGATGGTCGTCCTCGCGCCCGACGGCACCTGGACCTGCAGCGACGACGCCGACGGGAGCGATCCGGCCGTGTCGGTGACGGGCGGCGAAGGTGAGTACTCGGTCTGGGTCGGGACGTTCTCGCGGCGCATGGCCCAGAGCCCTGCCATGATCGACGTCACGGTCGCGACGCCGCCCCCACCGCCGCCGGCCCCCGAGGTGATCCGCGGCTAGCGGACTCGGCCTCGAGGGCGATCTGCGCCCTCGGGGTCGTCGACGGCGTCCTCGAGGACGGACAGACGGGAGAGATTCGGCGGCACCAAATCACCTGGCACCGCGTTTGCACGTCTCTGGCTCTTCTCTCCCCCCTGGCCATGCGTTTTCTCCTCCTCCTCGCGGCCGTCGCACTCCTCGCGGTCCCAGCGGACGCCCAGCCTCGACGCGGCGGCGCGCCGCAGCAGACCCTGAGCGTCTCTGACGCCTTGGCGACGGTCGCCGTCAACGCAGGCGGCTCCGACCGAAACGCCGTCCCAGGGAGTGGATGCTCCGGGTTCATCAACAACGGTACCCCCACGGCCGCCGTCGAGGTCTCTGGGGACGGCCCGCTGTCGATCTACGCCACGTCTGGCACGGATACGACCCTTCTGGTCTCGGACCCCGCCGGCCGGTGGCACTGCTCCGACGACGCCAACGGCAGCAACCCTGCCGTTACGTTTGCCCAGGCGGCTGCCGGCACCTACGTGGTGTGGGTCGGGACGTTCTCCCCGGACGAGGCAGCGGGCGCTCAGCTATCGGCCACGCGCGGCCAGCCCTCTTGGTAGGCTACACCTGGTCCGTCCGAAGCCGCTCGAGAAGCTGGGACAGCGTTTCGAGCTCGACCTCGCTAAGGTGAGCCGTGGTCTGGTCGATGGCGCCCTGGACAGGGGCGTCTAGTGCCGACAACACCTCGAGGCCGGCGTCTGTGATCTCGACCTCGACGACGCGGCGATCGTGCTCGGCACGCTTACGATGGACGAGGCCCCGCGACTCCAGGCGGACGAGCAGCCTGGTGACGTCCGGCGTCCGGTCGAGCAGGCGCTCCGAGATCTCCGAGCACGCGTAGTTGCCGGGGTGCCTCCCCCGCAAGATGCGCAGGACGTTGTACTGGGCCTGCGTGACGCCGTGAGGCGCAAGAGCCGACGAGATCTCGCTCGAGACCCACGACGCCGTCGCCAAGACGTTGAGGACGGCTTCCTGCGCCGGCGAGGCAAACCGGGATTGCTGGATGAGTTCGCCGAGCGTCATGCGTGTGGCACCGTAGAGGGGCTCCTCCTACCGGTCGAGGCTCACTCCGTGTTCCGTCCGGCCTCGATCACGCGGACGGGAGCACGAACGAGAACGTGGACCCGTACCCGACGCGGCTCTCGATCGCAAGGGACTGCCCGTGCGCTTCCAAGATGTGCTTCACGATGGCCAGGCCGAGCCCCGTCCCGCCGCGCCCTCGCGAGCGGCTCTTGTCGACCCGGAAGAATCGCTCCGTCAACCGGTCGTGGACCTCCTCGGGAATCCCGATCCCGTCGTCCACGACTGCAATCCGGACCTCACCCGACTCGCGTCGCCGGGCCGTGACCTCGACCTGGCCTCCGGCTTCGTTGTACTTGAGCGCGTTCTCGACCAGGTTGGTCAGCACCTGAAAGATCCGGTCGCGGTCGCCGATGACCGGAGGAACGTCGGGGATCCGGGCCTCGAGCGAGACGCCGAGGTCGGACGCCATCCGCTCGAGGTCGCCGACGACCTCGAGGACGAGGTCGGACACGGCGAATGGGGCGTCGCGGATTTGGAGTCGTCCGGTTTCGAGCTTCGAGATCTCGGACAGGTCGCGCGTCAGCGACTCCAAGCGGCCGGCGTTCTGGACGATCTTCTCGACGAACCGGCGCCGGACGCGGTCGTCCTCGAGGGCGCCGTCCAAAAGCGTCTCGCCGAACCCGGCGACGGCGAAGATGGGCGTCCGCAGTTCGTGGCTCACGTCGCCCAGGAACTCGCGTCGGTAGCTCTCGGCCCGCTCGAGCCGTTCGATCTCTTGCTGGAGCGTCCGCCCGGCGCGCCCCACCTGGTGGATGAGCGCGTCGAGCTCGTCGTCGCCGATGGAGCCGGGGAGGGCGGCGAGCGCGTCGAACCGTCCTTTCCGAGCCTCGCGCAGCGTCCGCCGTGCGAGCTCGAGCCGCCCCGCGATCTGCCGGTCGACGGCGACGTAGGCCGCAACGCCGGACGTCACGGCGACGCTCAATCCGAGCAGCACCCCGGCCCCGATCCCGCCGGTCAGCGCTCCGATCACGGCCGCGGCGGCGCCTGCCGTCATCGCGACCGTCGTCGCGACGCGGAGCGCGAGCTGGTGGACGCGAGGCGGAAGAGGAGTCGGAGCCGGCACGGCGGAGCAGAGGTCGGAACGAGAATACGGGCGCCCTCGAGGACGGGCTGGTGTCGCAGGGGCACGACACGTCGTGCCCGTTCGCGCCCTCGAGTCACGTGCGTCGGGCGAGCGAGCATCGAGTCGGAAAGGGCACACCAGAAAGGGCACACCAGAAAGGGCACACCAGAAAGGGCACACCAGCGGTGTGCCCCTACGGACGTGCCACGCATCGAGGGCGGCGCGGCCTCGAGGACGGCGCATCGAGGACGGACGGAAGGGGCGCCCTCGAGGACGCTAGACGTGCTCGGCCAGGCGGTACCCAACGCCCTTGACGGTCTCGATGTAGGCGCTCCCGATCTTCTCTCGGATCTTGCGGACGTGGACGTCGACCGTCCGGTCCACGACGACGACGTCGGCGCCCCAGACGGCGCTCAGCAACTCGTCGCGCTCGAAGACGCGGCCGGGGTGGCTCGACAGGAAAAACAGCAGCTCGAACTCCTTGCGAGGGAGCCGGAACGTTTCGTTGGTGTCGGGCCGCTCGACGACGTAGCGCTCGCGGTCGATGACCAAGTCGTGGACACGGATGTGCGAGGTCGTGGCCTCCTCCTCGCGGACGACGCGGCGCAGAAGCGCGTTTACACGACTGACCAACCGCTTCGGCGAGACCGGCTTGGGCAGGTAGTCATCGGCGCCGGCCTCCAAGCCGGCGATCTCGTCGCTCTCGTCCGTCCGCGCGGTCAGCATCAGGATCGGCGTGGTGCGCAGGGCACCGCGCTCGCGGATCTGGGCGGTCAGGGCGACGCCGTCCATCCGCGGCATCATGATGTCCACGACCATGACGTCAGGCTTCTCGGCCTCGGCTGCGGCCAGCCCCGCGATCCCGTCCGAGGCGGTTACGACACGGAAGCCGGCGGCCTCGAGAGCGTATTGCAAGAGCTCCACCAAGTCCGGTTCGTCGTCGACGACCAAGACCGTTGGGAGGGAGTCGAGGGCGTCGTCGGAGTCGACCATGGACACGGCGGAGGGGATCGGGGACCGCAAGATTATGCGACGGCCCGTGCCGGCGTGTTATGGGAGTGTATCCGCGCGGGCTATCGCGCGCTAGGCCTCGCGGAGCGCCAGCCGAATGAGGTCCTCGGCCGACTGCGTCCCGGGATGGGCGCGCAGGACCTTGCGCAGCCGCTTCTCGGCCTCGGCACGGCTCAGGCC
>NZ_JBARYR010000600.1:0-7510 GCF_049648075.1 Rubrivirga sp.
CGGATCGCCCTGTTCACGGGCAACTACAATCACGTCGAGGACGGTGTTTCGCGGACGCTCGGGCGGCTCGTTGGGTACTTGATCGACGAGGGGCACGAAGTCCTGGTCGTCGGACCGTCCATTTCGACTCCGCTCGATCAACCTGGAGACTTCCTCGAGGTCCCGTCGACCGCCATTCCTGGACGGCCAGAGTACCGGATCAGCACCAGGTTTCCAGCATCAGTTCGCCAGAAGGTCCTAGCCTTTCGGCCTGACATCGTCCACATCGCGACGCCGGACGTCCTCGGTCACCGAGCCTTGTCGTGGGGACGCGGTCTCGGCCTCCCTGTCGTCACGACGTACCACACCCACTTCGCGTCGTACCTGGACTTCTACCGCGTTGGTTTCGCCGAGCCTCTTCTCTGGGCTGCGTTCCGCCGCTTCTACAACCGCTGCCTCGAAGTCTACGCTCCGACGCCGGCGATGCGGGACACCTTGCTCGAGCACGGCATCACCTCCGAGGTCCGTCTGTGGCCCCGTGGCATCGAGGCCGACCGGTTTCACCCGTCCTCGAGGTCGGACGAGTGGCGCAAATCCCGTGGTTTCGACCTCGAGGACGTGGTTGTCACCTTCGTAAGCCGGTTGGTCAAGGAAAAGGGCATCGATGTCTACGCGGACACGATTCGGACACTCCAAGCTGAAGAGGCGCCGGTCCGAGCGCTCGTCGTCGGCGATGGACCGGAGCGGTCCGCCCTCGAGGACGCCCTCCCCGATGCGGTCTTCACCGGTCACCTGGGCGGGACCGAAATCGCGACCGCCTACGCGTCCTCTGACGTCTTCCTCTTTCCTAGCGAGACGGAGACGTTTGGCAATGTCACCCTAGAGGCGATGGCGTCAGGGCTGGCCGTCGTGGTGGCAGACGCCGCCGGCTCTGCCAGCCTTGTCGAGGACGGCCGGACGGGATCACTCTGCTCGCCTCGGGATCGCAATGCGTTTGCCGATGCGACGCGGGCTTTCATCGAGGACGCTAACCGCCGTGAGCGCTTCGGGATTGCCGCTCGCGAAGCCGCGCTCACCTACAACTGGCCGGACGTCCTCGACCGGATGGTGGGATATTACCGAGCCGTCCTCGAGGACGGCTGATCGACGGAGGTTCTATTCGTCGTCCGGGGTCGGGTCTGCTCGGAGGCGGAACCGAGGGTTGCGGATTGCTTCTGGGTCACCGAGGTCGTAGCGCCTCCGGCGACGGCGACGGTCGAACCAACCCTGACTCTCAACGAGCTGGAGCATCGCCGGGAAGAAGATGAGCGTCGCGGCGAGTGTCGCGCTGATGCCCACGACGGCGAGGATCCCGATCGACCGAAGCCCAGGATGCGACGACAGCAGAAGACCGCTAAACCCGATAAGGTTCGTCGCCGCTCCCATCGTGACGTGCTCTCCCGTCGTCCGTAGGACGCGCCGGATCGACCCCTTGCCGTCCTCTTGATACCGGTGGGTCAGGTGCACACCACCGTCGTTCCCGATTCCGAGCACGGTTGGAAGGACAACCAGATTGTAGAACGTCAGCTTGACCCCGAGCAGCACCATCGTACCGAGCATCCAGATCAACCCCATGGCGAGAGGAAAGACGGCGACGGCCACCCACTTGAATGATCGAAACGACACCCAGACTAGCACGAACACCAGCGCGAACGTGATCACCACCATCGTCGGGCTCTCCTCCTGCATCAGGCGCAACATGTCAGCCGCGACGAGCTGCGTCGAGGCCGCGTAGAACTCGCCCCCTTCGGGGGTGCTGACTTCGCCGATCAGTTCGGCGAACCGAATGGACCGCCGACCATCGCCGAGACTCCCGCGCGGGAAGACAATCACGAAGTTTCCGACCTCTCCTGAGCGGGTGGTGAAGGGCCTCGTCAGGAACGACGGGACGCTATCGAGCAGGATCGGCGACGTAGCAGACGCGGCTTGCCGAAGGCGAGCGACCTGCCCAGTCGTATCTGCGACCAGGAACGGATCGTTCAAGACCTCTCGGATCTCTGCTAAGCGACCGAGTTTGAGCCGTGAAGAGACGGAGTCTGTTGGGAAGCGCTCTTGAAGGCTCTCGACAGCCAGGATGAGGGAGTCTCGCTCAGAGAGCTCCTTGAGAGCGTCCGTGACGGATCGGACGTCCTCCGGCGTGTCGAGCAGGATGTACGCTGGGTTCCGCCGCGAGCTTTGTCCGAACACAGGTTCGAGAGCAACCGCCCGACGGTCGTAGTCCTCGTAGACGGGATTGAGACTCGAGAAGTCGTACTCGAACGCGACTCGTGGAATCGCCAGAATGCAAATGATAGTCAGGACTGAGCACACCACGACGATCGGCTTGGCGAACGGAAACCGGTGGTCCGTGCTCGCCTCTGCTGCCTCCCCTCTCAGTCTGAGGTTAAGGGCCCCTGTCTTCTCGGCGATCGCGATCAGAGCGGGCAGCACCGTCATCATCGAGATGACGGCAAACAAAATTCCTAGCCCTCCAATGAAGCCGAACTCGCTAAACCCACGGAAGTCTGCGAGCTGAAGAACGAACAGCGCGCAGGCCGTTGTGAGCGCCGATACGAAGATGCTCTGACCAGCACTGACAAACGTTTCCTCGATCGAGTCAGGCACGTTGCGGCCAGCGCCGCGCTCCTCCGCATACCGGGCGTAGAAATGAATCCCGTAGTCGATCCCCAGTCCGAACAGGACGAGACCGAGGGTAGACGTCATCAGGTTGAGCGTTCCAAATCGAACCGCTGCGATCCCTCCGACCCACGTCAGGCTCATGAGCAGCGGGAGAGTTAGAAGCACAGCCGTGACTGGCGTTCTCAAGAGCTCGTTGAGCACGACGCCCCATCGCCACCTCCCTCCCGTCCTCGCTTGCACGGACTTGTACAAGAAGTACAGCACCACAGCGAATACCACTGCGAGGACTCCGGCGCCGAATGAGTTGCGCACGTCATTCGTGATCGATCGGATCTCGATCGTCTGCCTCAGGAGTCGTCCTGCCGCGGTCACTTCCATATCAGGGTGGAAGTCCTTTGGGCCGACGTCCTCGATGGCGGCATCGAGGTCGGCGTACAGCTGCTCCACGAAGCCCAGGTTCGTTTGCGAGCCCGTCGGGTAGAAGCGGATGACGAGCGTCGTCGAGTCGGGACTGACCAGGTACTCCGTAAGAGCGAGTTGGGCGAGATCCGAGCGGAGCCGATCACCTTCCGCCTGGCGAGCGAGCGCGCCACTGTCAGCTTCTGCAAACAGGTTGACACGGAGAGGATCTGTTGCGGACCGCACCTCCTGAGCCTGCCCTCTCAAGAACTGCTCGAGACGGTCTAGCTCTTCGAGCGTAGCGAAATAGAGTGCGTTCTCTGAGATAAACCGGATGTCACGTCTGAAGTCGACGCGTGTGAAGTACGGCCCCTCTCCATCAGGTCGCTCCATCGCCAGCGCGTCCTCGATGAGCGCTTCAGCATAGCGGCGGTTGGCCTCGAATGACGGGCTGGCGATCGCCACGTCCACCGTCGTCTCAGCTCCGACCGTCTCCTGGAGCTTCTGAATCGCCTGAACGCTGTCGTACTCAGGAGGGAGTAGCGTGACCAGGTCCGCGTCCACTCGCAGATCGAGCGCCTTCCACAGCCCGACGCTCGACAGTCCGAGCGCTAGCGCGATCACCCACAGCGGATGAGCAACGATCCAGCGAGGAAGTGCGCGCAGACGGGTGAACACGGCGTTTGAGTGCGTCGAGGTCGAGAGTAGACCTCAAAGCCTTGTCACGGTTGCCCCGATGGGTGAAACCTTCCAGAGGAGACGGGACCCACTCTTGCCGTCCTTGATGGCGCATCCCGGCGGCAAGTAGTAGCCTCGAGGTCCACATCCTATTTCCCGATGGCGCACACCTACGATTCTCTAACGGTCGGAGACTCCTTCTCGTGGTCAAGGACCCTCACCATGGACGACGTCCGCTCCTTCGCCGATGTCACTGGGGATGACAACCCCATCCACATTGACGAGGACGCGGGCAAGGCAAGCCGGTTCGGCCATCCCGTGGTCCACGGTGTCTATGTCCTCGGTCTTGCCTCGAAGGTGCTCGGACGAGATTTCCCCGGGCCGGGTTCGATCGCGGTGTCGCTATCTGCCAAGTTCCTACGGCCTGTCCCCGTCGGCGAGGAGGTCACCATCGAGGTCAAGGTGTCTGAGAAGATCGAACGCCACGGGCACGTCAAGATGAGGATGTACGCCTACTGCAAGGGCAAGATGTCGTTGGGAGGTGAGGCCGTCGTTATCCCCCCTCCCTCGGACGACTAGCACGCGGCGGCGTCCTCGAGGACGTGAGCTTCATTCTGGAAGCTTCACGCGCTGTCCCGTCGGGATCGGCTGGTTCAACTCCACCTGATTCATGATCGCAACCTCCTCCTCGGTGAGACCCGATGGAAGTGTTCGCCCCCGAAGCAAGGATGAGATCGTTGCTCCGCCTGGAGCCCTCGTCACCTCTAGCCTCGAGGGCTGACGGTTCAGGTAGCGCTGGTCCGTCAAGCGTGAGAAGCTTTCGCTGACGTCCACGAACGTTCCGCCGTACTGCTGCAAGGCGTTCTGAGCGGTCAGACCGAGAATCTGGTAAACGTTGCCCCCATACTCGATGAACGTTGCCACGAATCCGATCGTCCCGTTTTGCTGCTGGGCCGCACCATCGAGGCGGTACGCGCGATTCCCGTTCACGGTGGTTGCGCCTCCCCGACCCACTTGGACACCTTGCTGCGAGGCGAGCTCTCGCGCTGCGGCTTCGGCGCTCGATTGGCTCGCGAGGGTAAGCTGGATCAGCGCCTGACCATTCGGCTCGCCCATGACAAACGCCATTGGGCTGTTCTGCGTCTGCCACCCTCGAGGGACGTCGAACCGGAAGCGGAGCTCGGGATGGTAAAACGCTCCGTCCTCGACGTACCCCTGGCGTGGATCCTCTCCCACTACGACTCCCTCGATCTGCCGCAAATACTCCTCAGCGTTGATCATTTCCCCTTGGTAGCGGGGATCGCTGTTCGCGAGTTGGGGAATCGTCTGCTCACGCTCTGCGGGGTCGGGATGAGTCGACATGAAATTCGGGATCGATCCCCCTCCGCTCTGAGCACTCAGACGATCTAGGGCACGGAAGAAACGAGCTGCTTCGGCTGCATCGTACCCAGCGAACTCTGCGTAAGCGACCCCGGCCATGTCAGCCTCTCGCTCAGCTCCACGGCCCCATTTCAACTGCAGAAGTTGAAGGCCCGTGCTTCCGTATTCGAGAATCCCCTGAGCCACGTTTCCACCGCCCACCACTCCGCCGAGAACGGCCGCTCCAATCAGGCCGAACTGGTTCAACTGAGCGCGCGCTGCCTGCTCAGAGGAGTGGCGCCCGAGCACGTGTCCGATCTCATGACCGAGCACGACGGCTAGTTGAGCTTCGTTTTCGAGGTACGTCAGGAGACCACGAGTCACATACATGAACCCGCCTGGTAACGCGAAAGCGTTCACGACGGGCGAATCGAGGATTCGAAACACGAAAGGCGTGCTCCTCACCTCCGCAGGGGTGCTCGGGTCCGTGTAGGCGCTCGTCTCTAGTACGTTCTGCGCGACCCTCTCGACGTAGGCAGTAAGCTCCGGATCTTCGGTGTAGAGACCGAATTGAGCGATGATTTGCTGGTCAGCCTGAGCGCCAAGCTCTCTTTCTTGTTGCCATGAATAAGCTCCCCTCTGATTCTCGCCAGTGATAAAGTTCTGGTTGGTCGTGCCGCACGCCGTGAGCGTGATAGCAAGCACGAGCAGTAGCCAACGAGAGGAAAAGTTAGAGAGGACAGACATATCAGAGGGGCAGCTATGACAGGGTCACCTCACCGCGTTCCACATGGAACAGTGAGTGGTGTTCATCCTCGAACGGCACGGTCTCTCGAATGGGTCCAGGCTGAGCCGATGTCAGGAAAGACTGCCCTAAGCGGCCACTCGCCAGCAGTTCGAGGATGACGCGGGAGCGTTCGTGATCGAGAGGGCCAAAGAGGTCATCCATCAAGATGAGGGGTCTCTCTCCCGTCGACTCGCACATAAACAGGGACTGTGCTACCCGAAGTGAGAGCGAGAACGTCCGGTGCTGGCCTTGAGACGCATATGGTCTGACCTCGAGGTCGCCTAGGTAAAACACGACCTCATCACGATGGGGCCCCACATAGGTCTGTCCAGTGCGAAGGCTCTGTTCGAACGTCCGCTCAAGAGCTTCCGCGAGCGTGGAAGCAGCCTCACCAGGCACTTTCCCGACTCCTGTAGGCTCGTACCGCAGAGTCGGCTTGTCCCCAGGAGAGCCCAACAGATCGAAGGCCTCCTCAAGCCGACTGGAGAACTGGGCGAGAAAGGTCCGCCGGCGCTCCACGAGTCGTCCCCCAATCGTTGCCAACTCGTGATTCCAGGCTCTGACTGACGACCTGTTTACAGGCCCATTTCGCCCTCGACGCTGGAGCAGTGCCCCTTTCTGCTTGAGTGCTCGCTTGTAGGCGATGAGGTCCTCGAGGTAAACCGGGTAGCTCTGCCCTAGAGTCATATCCAGGAACTGCCGTCTCATTGCAGGTCCACCCGCAGTCAGGTCGTAGTCCGACGGCGACACGACGACGAGCGGGGCTCGCCCGACGAGGTCTGACAAGCGGTCGAGTGAGGATCCATTTGAGAACGCTCGCCTCCCCTCTCCAGGAACCGACGCGACCCGAAGGACCTGGGAGGCCCGTTCATCGCCCTCGAAGTGCCCTTCGACGACAAAGAACCCCTCGCCTTGCCTAACGACCGTCGAGTCAGAGGCCCCGAGAAAACTCTTGCCGAGGCTTAGATAGCTAATCGCTTCGACCACGTTCGTTTTGCCGGCTCCATTGGCTCCGTGCAGGAGGTTTACTCGCGGCGCAGCTTCAAACTCAGTTGCACGATGAGACCGAAACGACGTAATTGATAGCTGCTTCAGTCGCAAGTAAAGTCGGATGGAGTGACATGCGACCTACCCGTCGGGATGCTCAGTAGTTCGCCACCAGCCCTTCAAACAGGACCGAATGAACTATACGTTCCTGTGGATGGCAATCGCTGCCGCCTTGATACAAACCCAAGGTGTACACACTACAG
Source organism: Rubrivirga sp. (assembly GCF_049648075.1). GTDB lineage: Bacteria > Bacteroidota > Rhodothermia > Rhodothermales > Rubricoccaceae > Rubrivirga. The sequence continues at coordinate 7,111 of NZ_JBARYR010000600.1, forward strand.
ATCCGCAGACAGAGGACGTGTGCGAGAGGGAACGAAAAGAGTTCTACGCCCTGTCGCTCCCTATTCGCCAGGAAGGGTCAACGGCTCGACGGCGACTCCTCTTAGAACTGGAAGAGATCCTGGAACGGCATGAACGCACAGCGCCAGAATGCGCAGGGCGTCTCGTCGAGAACAAGGCGTACCTGCTGATCATCGAGGGCGAGCTCGGGGAGGCCAGCGAGGTCATCGGAGACTATCTGGACGCACGGGAGGGTGGCGACGCCACAGCTCAGGGCACCGCCGAGTCTTATGTCAGGCTGCTGATCCAACGCGGCTACGTGCTTGCCGAGCTCGGCAGGACGGTCGAAGGTGCGCGCTCTTATTACAAAGCGGCATCCATGTCATACACCGTCGAGGCGGA
>NZ_JBARYR010000601.1:0-1541 GCF_049648075.1 Rubrivirga sp.
TGTCGCCGTAGGTCGCCGCGAGCGCGCCCAGTGTCCGCCCGTGGAAGCCGCCCGCGAATGCCACAACGCGACTGCGGCCCGTGAACGCGCGCGCCAGCTTGAGGGCGGCCTCGTTCGCCTCCGTCCCCGAGTTGCACCAGAAGACGCGGCTGAGTCCGTCGGGCGCGAGATCCACCAACGCCTTCGAAGCATCGGCGCGGACCGGGCTGTAGACGGCGTTCGAGTAGAACAACATCTCGCCCGATTGCTTCCGGATGGCGTCGACCACTCGTGGCGGACAGTGCCCCAAAAGCGCAACGCAGTGGCCGCCGTAGAAGTCGAGGTACTCGCGCCCCTCGTGGTCCCAGACGCGCGTGCCCTCGCCGCGTACCAGCGCGATCGGCGGCTTGGCGTACGTCGGGAGCGTGACGGCGTCCTCGAGGGCGAGCGGGTCGGTGAGCGTGTCGATCATGAGCCCAGGGAGTCGATGTCCGAGATCGGGAAATGCGTGAGGCGCGCCCTCGAGGACAAATCAGGCAGCGACCTCGAGGCCGACGCCCGGAAGCAGGCCGAGCGCCTCGGGCCAGCCCCGTGAGAGGTTCAGGTTCTGGACCGCCTGCGACGCCGCCCCCTTGAGCAGGTTGTCGAGCGCGAACCCGACGACCAGGTGCCCGTCGCGCTCCGCCCAGCCGATGTCCATGAACGGCGTCCCGACGACCGGTAGCAGCTCGGGCAACGCACCCGGAGAGAGCCGCACCAAGGGTCGGCCTCGGTAAGCGTTCTCGAAGGCTGAGGTCACGGCCTCGAGGCCGACGCCGTCGGGCAGCGTGACGTGGGCCGTGCCCCAGATCCCGCGCGTCCACGGACCCGAGACCGACACAAAGTGGACGGTCGCGCCGTCGCCCAGCGTCTCGTTGACTTCGGCGAGGTGGCGGTGCGCGAGCACCTTGTACGCGCGGACGTTGCCGTCGCGGTTGGGAAAGTGAGTCGTCGAGGACGGGCGCGCGCCGGAGCCCGAGGCGCCGGTCAGCGCGGTCACGTGGGCCTCGAGGCCGAGGTCGCGGAGTGGCCACAGCGCGAGCGAGATCCCGGTCGCAAAGCAGCCCGGGTTGGCGATCAGGTCGGCGCCGGGGACGCGGTCGCCGTTGACCTCGGCCAGTCCGTAGACCGCCGCCCGCATGGCATTCGGGTCGGGATGCTCCAAGCCGTAGACCGACTCGTACGTGCCGACGTCCTCGAGCCGGTGGTCAGCCGAGAAGTCGACGATCGTCCCGGTAAACCCGGAGGCTCGGAGTCCTTGAACCGCGGCAGCACCCCGGCCGTGCTCGGCGCACACGAACGCGGCGTCGACCTCGAGGTCGGCCCGGTCTGGCGCGACGTACTCCAGATCGGTCTGGCCTCGCAGGCGGGCGTGCGTCGTCCAGACGGGCTGCCCGGCCTGGCTCCGGCTCGTTACCGACGCGACCTCGACGGCCGGATGGTCCAGCAGCAAACGGATCAACTCGCCGCCCGCGTAGCCGGCGCCGTGCAAGATGGTGGCTCGGATGGAATCAGTCATGGGA
>NZ_JBARYR010000602.1:0-1703 GCF_049648075.1 Rubrivirga sp.
GCTCCACCCCGCCCACGCTCCCGGGCCAGTCGGCCGCCGGGACGGGCGGCAGCACCACCACTGCACGTCCGGCCTCGAGGCCGCGCGTCTCCGTTTAGGTCTCCCCGCCGCCGTTCGGCGGCACTCCCTTTCCATCCCCGCCCTAGAGGCGCCCCCCGATGGCCAACGTCAACCGCTCCCTCAAGGCCTCCATCGACGCGACGAGCGCGATCCAGTCCGGCAACAAGATCCCGAAGCTCCCCGGTGACCCGATGCGGGCCAACCAGGCGATCGCTGCCGCCGCCGTGCCCGTCCGCATCGACCCGACGACCGGCGACATGGTGCCCGCCTCCGGCGATTCGGCTCCGAACGCGCGTCTGATCGGCTTCACGGGCAAGGGCTACGTCGAGGACGAGCCGGTCACCGTGTTCCGACAGAACTCGGTGTTCTACTACTCCGACGACTTCAGCGCTGACGGCGTGAGCCCGGACGACGACTTGTTCCTCGGCACCGGCGGCCTCTTGGCCGACACGGCACTGGCCAACTCGGGCGAGCCGGTGGCCCGGGTGCTCGACAACCACCACATCCTCATCACGCGGGCCGCCTAGCCCGACCGCGCGGCTCCGGTCCGGCCGCGTCCCTCCACCCCGCCCGCAACGGGCACACTGAGCACAGCCTCTACCACCATGGCCCGCACTGGCACACACACGCTCGACGACCTCCTCGCCGTCCAGGACCGCAGCGTCATCGCCTACGGCGAGGACACCGTCGCCGAGACCATCAACCGAGAGCTCGACCAGTATTCGACGCAGGTCGAGGACGCCATCTCCGACTTGGTCGAGGTCACGCCCGACCTCCAGCGCCGCTACGGCAGCACGGAGGGCGCCGAGATGATCGAGGCCGACGAGCTCGGCAGCCCGGCCGCCCAGAAGGTCGAGGGCGGAAGCCCGGTCGGCTTCCCGATGAAGAAGGTCTTCCACGCCATCGGCTGGACGAAGGACTACCTCACCATCGCGACCCCGGCCGACATCGCGCGCCAGACCATCGCCCGCGAGAAGGCGTACCTCTCGTGGATCCTGAAGTCGATCCGCCGTGCCTTGACTAACCCGGTCAACTACACCTTCGTCGAGCGGTTCACGGCGGCCAAGGGCGTGGACCTGTTCGTCAAGGCGCTCGCCAACGCCGACGGCGCCGGGATCCCGCGCGGCCCCAACAACGAGGAGTTCAGCGCGGCCACCCACTCGCACTACCGGGCCATCGACTTCGCGACCGCGACCGCCGCCGAGCGCAACGGCGCCGCAGTGGCGTTCGTGGTGGACGTCGTCGAGCACGGCAACGCGGACGACGTCGTCGTCTACGTCAACACGGCCGACGAGGCGTACTGGACTGAGCTCGAGGACTTCAAGCCGCTCCAGGAGGTCGGGATCAAGATCGCCGACGGCCAGATCGAGACGACGCGCCTCGACCAGACGGTGACCAACAACCGCCAGATCGGCACCTTCCGCGGCGCGGCCGTCTGGGTCAAGCCGTGGGTCTCCGAGAACTACGCGGCCTGCCTCAGCCTTTCCAACCCGGACAAGCCCGTCGTGTGGCGCGTCCACCCCGTCGCGTCGATGCGCGGCCTTCGCCTGGCGGCCCAGCTCGACAGCTACCCGCTCCGTGCTGACATCGTCGAGGCCTACGGCGGCGCGGGCGTCTACGGCCGGACCTCGGCCGCCGTGATG
>NZ_JBARYR010000603.1:0-4570 GCF_049648075.1 Rubrivirga sp.
GGCCAGCGCTCGAGGCCGAAGTAGTTGTCCCGTCCGGGGACGAACAGGTTGCGAACCTGGCGGCCGCTCAGAGCGAACCGAGCCAGGGCCGCGAGCGCATGCGTTCGATGGCGTGTCGGGAGCGGGACGCGCGCGATGGCGCGAGCGTACTCGACCGCTCGACCGGCAGAGGGCGAATTCCCCGATGGCCGAGAACCGGTCTCGTACTCGATGTAGTCTGCTCGAGAGAGGTGCCGCGCGCTTCCGGCGTGCAGCCGGTGGTCGAACAAGGTGTCGGGGACGGAGAGCATCGGCCCTCGGAGCAGGAGTTCAGCGCACAGAGCGTCTTCGACGCCGGGCATGGCGAACGGCCGGGTGGCAGCAAGGGCGTCGGACCGAAAAACGCCGTAGATCATCCACTCTCCGAGCTTTGCGCGAAGGAACTGAAGCAGACGCCGGGCAGGATCGCGGCCGTCGAGCGGAGCCGTCTTCTCAGGCGTCCAGCCCCAAACGTCGGACGCACCGACTCGAAACCCGCCGGCCTCGAGGTCGAACGGGTACGGACCTCCGTCGTCGTCGACCAGTCGGATCGCCGAATGCGCGCCGACCGCGTCGGGCCGGTCGTCGAGGGCGGCGAGGCAGCGCTCGAGGTAGGCTGGGTGGAGGACGTCGTCGTGAGCGGCCCACTTTGCATACCGGGCCCCGGTCTCGACGGCGAGCGCCATCGCGCGGTTGAAGTTGCCGTTGGCGCCCAGGTTGGTCTCGTTCCGCGAGTACCGGAGGCGTGGGTCTGCCGCTGCGGCCTCGAGGACGATCTCGGCCGTCGCGTCGGTCGACGCGTTGTCGGTGACGAGGGCGACCCAGTCGAGTTCGGTCTGCGCGCACAGTGCCTCGAGGGCACCCTCGAGGTAGGCCTCGCCGTTGTATACGGGAAGCGCGATGGCGACGCGGGGGGCGGAGGGCATGATCGGGCTGAAAGACACGGCCTTACAGAGAGGCCAGCCGGAGGCGGCGAAGTCGACGTATCGGCACGGATGCTTCTATCCTTTACGACGCCGTCGGGGAACGGACGGTATGCGGCCTGAGACAGACACCACTCACTGAGGGCTCCGGGAGGGCGGCGCAAGGTGCGATCCATGGATGCGCCCCAGAACGGGCACACGCTGACGAACGCGAGCGGTGGCACGCCGCTTCTCAGAGCGTGCCCAGCGCGCAGCTCCACCTCGACGCGGCCCGCTTTCCCGAGACCCTTGTGGCCCCACCCGACAGCGCCCTCCCCGGCGTCGGGTGCGGCGCAGGAGCTGTTGTGTACGCAGTGGGCTCTCGCCTCGATACCGTTGTCGGAGTGGACTCCTCGCCGGAGTCGCCCCTCCTCGCCGTCCGCGCGATGCCCGAAGGCGAGCTCATCGAGGGCCACGGCCGCTCGTCTTCAGATCGCGTCGGGCGCGGTAGATGGCGTCCTCTCGTGCGGCGGCGTGATCCACTTCCCCGACCTCGAGGACGCCCGGCGGGCCTTGACGGAGATGGATCACGACAGGCACGGCCGTGGCTACGACGCGTCCTCGAGGGCGGCCGTCACGGGACCCTAGCCGCCGCGAACTCGCCGATCGCATCACGATAGATTTGCGCCAACCGCTCGTAGTTGACCTCGCGCGCGTACCGACGCTGGAACGTGGCCCACGTCGCCTCACGCATCGACTGTCCGGTGCGGACTCCCTCCGCAAGCTTTCGGACTGAGTCCGCGAGAGCGGCCGAATCGCCGAACGGGAAGAGCCGCCCGGTCACGCCGTCCTCGATCATCTCAGGGAACACGCCGTGGTCCGTCGCGATGATCGGCGTCCCTCGCCCCATCGCCTCGATCACCACGAGCGGCCACCCTTCGTACGACATCGCGGGCATCACGAGTGCCATCGCCTCCCCCATCAGCCGGTCGACCTCGGACGCGCTTTGCCACCCCAACCACTGGATCCTGGAGTCCTTCCGCGATGCCGCCTCGACGAGCGGAGCGAGAGGGCCACCCCCAGCGATTACGAGGTCCGGTAGGTCCGGGGCGTTCTCCCAGGCGTTGAGCAGCACGCCGAGTCCCTTCCCCGTCGCGAGCCGACCGACCGACAGGACCGAACGTCCACCGCTAAGGATTCCGGACTCCACGCCGGGGGCGTTGTGTTTGACGGCGATCCGGTCTCCCGGGAGTCCGCCCTCGATGAAGATGGCTTTCGCGAACTCGCTTAGCGCGATGTACCGATCGACGGCGCGGTCCCACGTCCCTTTTCGACGGTGGTACGAGATGGTGCCCGCGACGGCGGCCGTCGCCGTATGGCTATCGCGGTAACACGCGTGGGCGATGCTGGGCAAGAACAGCGACGTCCCGACGCAGTCCCGGCATGGCTTGCCGTCCCGAAAGAGCAGGTTCCCTGGGCACACCAACCGGTAGTTGTGGAGCGAGTGGACCGTCGCCGCGCCGCCGTCGTGGGCGCCGTGAAAGACCGACGGCGACATGAGCGGCAGGGTGTTGTGGACGTGGACCACGTCGACGTTCTCGTCCTCGACGATGGACTTGACCCGGCGGTAGCTCTCGTCGCTCCAGAGCGTCCTCTTGAGGAGGCTGAGCTTTCCCAGATCCCCGACGTCGTCGTTGTGCAGCGTGTACTCGAGGACCCGGTTCCCATTCTCCCGAAGCATCCCACCCTCGCGCTCGAACACGCCGTCCTCCCCACCCTGCTTCTGATAGAAGTTGTGGACGAGCAAGACGGTGAGCGGAGCGCCCCTCGAGGACGAGGCGCTAGTGCCAGGAGAACGGCTGTCGAGGCGCGGAGCGAGCGTCGGCGTCATGGTCGTGGAGGGGGATGTTGGCAGAGTCGAGCAAGCCGGGATGCGTGCGGGACAGGCGGACGGCGGCGATACCCGTGCCGATCACGGTCCAGAGCCAAATGGCGCCCATCGGTCCCTCGATGAACACGTCGAAGGAGGCGTTCACCATCGCGGCCACCCAGAAGCCGGCGACCCAAGCGAACACGGCCTGCCAGCGTCGGCGGTCGGCGCGGCGCGCCCGTGCCCAGGCCCCCAAGACGGCGGCGAACCACGACAGGTGGAGTGCGACCCAGAGCACGAACCCCGGCACGCCGGCCCGGGCGAGGACCGTCAGGTGGCCGTTGTGGGGACTCCGGAGATCGCTCTGGCCCGTCTCCCCGACCTCGAAGCCGTCGGCCGTCGCGAGGTTGATCCCAAACCCCTTGCCCTGAAGGAAGTAAGGGCCGTTGACCGTGTAGTTCACGATGTCCGTCCACCACAGCAAGCGCCACCGCTTGGTCCCGTCGAGGGCGTTCGACGACCGGCCGAAGATGCTCTTGACGTTCTCGACCACCTGCTCGACGGACAGGTCACGCGAGCCGCCTTGGATCTCGACCTGGACCATCGGCCCGATGATGGCGCCGAGCACGATGAGCACGACGAACGCGTACACGAACTTGCCAACGCCCGCGCCTCGAGGCCGCATCAGCCACGCCAAGCCGAGGCCGAGCACGAAGGCCACCATCCCGCCCCGGTTGCTGACCATGATGATGCCGGAGCTGAACGCGGCCATCGCCCAGCGCATCGGGGTCGACCGAACCAGTCCGAGGATGAGCGCCGCGACGATCCCGGTCATGTGGACCATCAGGTCGCCGCCCTTGGCCTGCACCACCTTGACATGGGGGGCCCACGGCAGCCCAGGCTGCGCCTCCCCCAACTGCTTCGCGACGATGAACACCAGCCACGCACACGCGAGCATCACGACGACGAACGTCGAGTAGCGCTCGACGAGCACCCGGATCCGCTCCGGCTTTGCCAGGAGGAGAGAGGCCACGATGACGGCGTAGATGCCGTACCCGACGAGCATCGCGTCTCGTGGCCCATCCAGACCATGGGTGCCGAGGTACGGGACCGTCCGCACCAGGACGAGGACCATCAGGGTGAGCCACAGCCGCGCCGCCCACGACTCGAACACCTTCCCGAGTTGCCCCGTCGGCAGAGCCATAAAGACGCCGACGGCCAGCAGGACCTCACCGATAAAGAGTGGCGGGACCCCGATGTAGGCAAAGGACCGGCTGAAGAGGGCGTAGCCCAGCAGGCACACGCTGAGCACCCGGAGGTAGCGGGTTTCGGGCGCCACGCGGGCGCGGACGGTCGATGGGGGCGTGAACGTCAAGTCCATTACACGACCTCGAGGGCGGGGGTCTCGGCCCGTTCGTGCCAGACCTCGGCGTATCGGGCGAGGGCAGCCGCGACGTGGCTGTCCCACCGGAAGTCGGCCTCGACGCGAGCACGGCCGGCCCGGCCCATCCGGGCCCGCAGGTCGGGGTCGGAGGCCAGCCGGCGGAGCGCGGCCTCGAGGTCGGCAACGGCTTGGGAGGGCGAGACCGCTGGAACGGCGATGCCCGTCTCGGGCGTGACCTGCATCGCGGGTCCACCGAGGTCGAGGCAGACCACGGGCAAGCGCGCCGCCATCGCCTCGAGCGTGACGAACCCGCCGCTGTCGTGGAGCGACGGGTGGAGGAGCGCGTGCGCCCCGGCGACGAGCTCGAGGACGCGCGCGCGCGGCACGCTCCCGAGC
>NZ_JBARYR010000604.1:0-2558 GCF_049648075.1 Rubrivirga sp.
CGGCTCGGCCTCGAGGCCGTCGGGCCGGAGTTCGACATCACGGGGATCGGCCCGCACTACGTGATGTGGCGCGAGGTGTAGGGGGCTCGGGACGGCACAGCCGGTGACCGACCACGGCCTCGAGGTCGGCGGCCGAACGGGTCCCGTCCCCGACCTGGTGCCCCCTCGGCCTGGGATGAGGATGGAAACAGAGGGTGATGAGCGCTTGCCCCCGAGGCCGCGCCTGCGGTTCGTCCCCGAGGCCACTTCTGCCGCACCGCGTCAGGCCCTGGAAGCGCATCCGCCGTACGTTCACAGGCCCTTCTTCCCTCCCCACGATGAAAATCCCGTCGCTCGTCCTCCGCCAGCTCTACACCAACGGCAGCCTGACGCCCACGGACGACGGGGTCGCGTTCAGCCTGAAGAACCGCCTCACCGACGCCAAGCTGACGGGTCTCGAGAGCGTCTCCGTCGGCGGCGTCGAGGTCGGCGCCGACAAGCTGACGCTGTCGCTCGACGACGGCTCGACGTTGCAAGCGGCGGACGTCTCGATCACGAACCCGCTCGAGTTCCCCCTCCGACGCATCGTGACCGTCCACGTCCCCGGCGTCACGGCCGAGGAAGGCGTCCACGAGATCCGGCTGAACTTCGGGATCGAGGGCATGGGCAAGCTCAAGTTCAAGGTCAAGGACTCCGTCCAGCCTGACCGCCCCGACCGCGTCACGGTCCCCCGAGACCGCCAGGACGACTACTCCGACAACGCCATCGCCGCGCGCCAAGCGTTCGTCGAGGAGTACACGGGCAAGGAGTACCAGCACATCAAGTCGCACACCTTCGACCCGCACATCCTGACGGGCAACATCGAGAGCTTTATCGGCGTGGCCCAGGTACCCCTCGGGATCGCGGGGCCGCTCCAGGTCAACGGGGAGCATGCCAAGGGAGACTTCTTGATCCCGCTCGCGACGGCGGAGGGCACGCTGGTGGCTAGCTACAACCGCGGGATGAAAGTGCTCAACCTGTCCGGCGGGGTCAAGTGCACCGTCTCGGACGACGCGATGCAGCGGGCGCCGGTCTTCATCTTCGAGGACGCGAGGGGCGCGCGCGACTTCAAGGTCTGGCTCGACGACAACTTCGAGCAGATCGCGGCCCAGGCCGAGTCCACGACGTCCGTCGGCAAGCTCAAGAACATCGACACCTACCTCTCGAACCACTTCGCGTTTAGCCGCTTCAACTTCTCGACGGGCGACGCGGCGGGCCAGAACATGGTCGGCCGGGCGACCTTCGCGGCGTGCTCGTGGATCCTGGAGAACAACGACACGATCCGCCGCTTCTACCTCGAGTCCAACTTCGCGACGGACAAGAAGGCGTCGATGGTCAACATCATGAAGACGCGCGGCAAGCGGGTCACGGCCGAGTGCAAGATCTCGGGCGACGTGTTGCGCGAGGTGATGCGCGTCGAGCCGAAGGGCCTGGCGTATCACTGGGGTGTCGCGGCTGGCATCGGGTCGGTCCTCTCGGGCGCGAACAACAACGGGCTCCACTCGCCCAACGGCATCACGGCCATGTTCATCGCGACCGGCCAGGACGTCGCCAACGTGTCCGAGTCGAGCGCGGCCATCCTCTACGCCGAGCACACCGACGACGACGACCTCTACATGTCGATCACGATCCCGTCCTTGATCGTGGCGACCTACGGCGGCGGCGTCGGGCTCGCGACGCAGCGCGAGTGCTTGGAGATGATGGACTGCTACGGCAAGGACCGCGTCCACAAGCTGGCCGAGATCATCGCGGGCGTCGTGCTGGCGGGCGAGATCAGCCTGGCCTCGGCGATCTCGTCGAACGACTGGGTCTCGAGCCACGAGAAGTTCGGCCGCAACCGGTAGAGGGAACTGGGAATTGGGAACGTGCAGACGTCAGCCACGGCCTCGAGGGCGGCGCACGGCCTCGAGAGCGGCGGCACGGCCTCGACAGGGCTCGTCTAGACGATGGTCGGACCGACCTGCCAATATGGGTCCAAGTTGCTTGCTGAACCGCACGTATTCATTCCCGCGGAGGCGATAGTCCAGGGAGGGAGAGCTTTGTGCCGTACGAATCCTGGATCCCCGCCTGCGCGGGGATGACTCGGCGTAGAGTGATGGCGACCCCGTGGGCCTGCTCTGGATCCTGGATTAGGGCTCCGAGCCGGGAGCGCAGCGATCAGCATGGGACGCGGGTTCGACCGACCTCGAGGCGCCGACCTCGAGGACGACGCCACGGCAGGAGCCCGACAGTCGGTCAGTCGTACACTTTGCCATGGCAGACCCCGAGCGCCCCGACCTCGACCTCGATCCCGACCCCGTCGGCGATCCGGGAGAGCCCGTCCCGGTCTCCGAGATCGCCCCCGAGCTGCACGCCCCCGACGCCGGCGACGGCGCAACGGCCGACCTCGAGGACGGACGAGCCCTGACCGGCTCGGTGCGAGACCACGACCACGAGGGCGGGATCCCCCTCGAGGACGCGCGGCCCGCCAGCGTCGAGGGCAATACGCCGACCGCGACCGCCCACGCGAGCGCGGCGCCCGGTCCGGTCCGCGCCAACCC
>NZ_JBARYR010000605.1:0-2678 GCF_049648075.1 Rubrivirga sp.
GCGGTCGGCAGCACGGTGCGTCTGACGACGCGAGCGGTCGAGCCGGGCGAAGAGCGCCGCGTCGACGGTCGCCGGCACAGCCAGGGCCTCCTGACGTGCGCCGAGCCGGAACGCCAGCAGGGCGTCGAACTGGGCGCGGCACTCGGCGCAGCCGGCGAGGTGCTGAAACAGCTCGGGCTGGCGGGCCGGCTCGAGCTCGCCGTCGACGTACTCGTTGAGAAGGACCTCGGCCTCGAGGTCGTCACAGAGGGAGAGCAGCATGGTTAGAGGGCGACCGTCGCGGTGGTGGGAACGGCCGAGGGTCCCGGCGCCTCGTCGGGCCGGAGCCAGGGGCGAAGCAGCTCGCCGATCTTGCGGCGGGCTTTGAACAAGCGGCTCTTGACGGACGAGACGGTCGTCTTGGTTACGGCCGCGATCTCGTCGTAGCTCAAGTTCTGGTACTCGCGCAGCACGACGACCTCGCGGTAGGACGGCGACAGCTCGGCCAGGGCGCGGCTGATCAGCTCGGCCTGCTCGCTCTTGAGCAGGTTGGCGAACGGCGTCGCGCCGGGACCCGGCGGCTCAGGCGCGTCGGGCGCGAACCCGACCTCGCGGCCGCGCTTGCGCAACACGTTGAGGCACTGGTTGCGAGCGATCGTGAACAGCCACGCCTTGAACGAGGTCGAGTTCAGCAGCCGGTCGCGGTTCTCGTAGGCCCGCGCGAACGTCTCCTGGAGCAGGTCCTCCGCCGCCGTCCGGTCCAACAGCATCTTGGCGCAGTAGGCGAAGACGGCCGACTTGTGGCGGTCGTAGAGCGCGACGAAGGCGAACTCGTCGCCGCGGCGGAAGGCCTCGATGAGGGCGGGGTCGTCAGGCGACATGGGGAGTCGGGCAGCGGCGTCTCAACGGGTCATCGAGGTCGGGGGTATGGGGAGAAGACACGGAGGGTGACGATTCGTTGCTCACGCCGTTCACTTTTTCTTCGACGAACCGACGGCCTCGAGGACGAAGAACCACCCCCTGTCCCCCTCCTCATGTTAGGAGGGGGACTCGACCTGGCGGCTGGGAGGCCTGCGTGGGAGGCCGGAACTATTCCGCGGCCTCGAGGCCGCGCCCGGCCATCCCCCATCCCCCATCCCCCATCCCCCATCCCCCATCCCCCATCCCCCATCCCCCATCCCTCCACCGCGACAGTGCATTTCGCCCGGCCTTGGCGGGCACCGGAGGGCGGCCCGAGTAGCTTTTCGCCACCTGCGGACGCAGGACTGGTTTCGATCTAGATCTCGCCACACTCTATGCTCGTTCTTCGCTCCGCCCTTCTCGTCGCCGCTGGCCTCACCGCTCTCGCGGGCTGCAGCGGGTCACGCCCGGCCGCTCCCGCGCTCGGCCCCGACGGCACGCCCGTCGTCGCGACCTGGACCGCCGATACGCTGACGTTGGCCCAGTTCGATGAGGCCTACTCCGCCGCCGACGGGGCGCTCGCGGATTCCACGACGGCTCCGCTCGAGCGCCGCCTGGACTTTCTCGACCGGTACGTCGACTTCAAGCTCAAGGTGCTGGCCGCCCGCGACGCCGGCTACGCACAAGACTCGTCGTACCAGGCCGAGGTCGAGGCTTACCGTGATCAACTCGCGGGACCGTACTTCCTGGACCGGCGCGTGATCGACGGGATCGTGGAGGACCTGTACGAGAAGCAGGCCGAGGAGCTCGACGTGTCCCACATCCTGCTCCTGCTGAGCCCAGCCGCGTCTCCCGTCGACTCCGCTGCCGCGTTCGAGCGGATCACGGCCGTCCGCGACTCCATTCTCGCTGGCCAAATCTCGTTCGAGGACGCGGCCGTCCGCACCTCCGAGGATCCCTCGGCCGCTCAGAACCAGGGCGACCTGGGCACGCTGAGCGGTGGCCGCACGGTCTTGCCCTTCGAGGATGCCGCGTACAACACGCCCGTCGGCCAGATCTCGGAGCCCGTCCGCACGCGGTTCGGCGTCCACATCCTGCGCGTCGACGCCCGGCGGCCCTCGAGGCCCGAGATCGGCGCCCGCCACATCCTGATCCGCACGACGCCCGAGGTCTCCGTCGATTCGGCGACAGCCATCGTCCAAGACCTGCGCGCCCGTGCGCTCGCCGGCGAGGACTTCGGCGACCTGGCCCGCGAGTTCTCCGAAGACACGGGCTCCGGCGCGAATGGCGGCGACCTGGGCACGTTCGGCCGTGGCCGAATGGTGGCACCGTTCGAGCAAGCCGCGTTCGCCCTCGAGGACGTCGGCGACCTCTCCGAGCCCGTCGTGACGCGGTTCGGCGTCCACGTCATCGAGCTCACCTCCGTCCCGGAGCGGCCCGCCCTCGAGGACGCCTACACCGAGTTGCGCCGGCTCGCCGAGCGCTTGCCCCGGACGGCCCTCCGCCGCCGCGCGCTCGGGCGTGAGTACATCGAGGACGTCGGCGGCGACTACGACGAGGCGTTGGTCCGAGAGGCCGTGTTCCAGTACGGCGAGGACGCCGCGCGCGACAGCGTCTTGGTCGTCGGGTTCGGCGACTACAGCGACCGCGAGTTCGCGACCGTCGGCGACTCCACGTTCGTCCTCGAGGACGTCCTCCCGACGCTGCGCCGGACGCGCTTCGGGCCGCACCCGGCCGGCGACATGGTCGAGGGTGCGCGGGCGTTCGTCGAGGAGGCCGCCGTCGAGCAGGCGCTGGCC
>NZ_JBARYR010000606.1:0-4965 GCF_049648075.1 Rubrivirga sp.
GTCGTCGAGTGGGCGTCGGACGCGGGCGCCCTCGAGGGCACGCGCGTGACGCGGCTCGGACTGCCGGACCGGTTCATCGAGCACGGGACGCAGCGGCAGTTGCACGACGAGGTCGGGATCGGGCCAGACGGGTTGATCCGGGCGGCACGGTCGGTGGTGGGCGAGGCGGAGGCGGCGTAGCTCGGAGACGCTGTACGACGAGTCAGCAAGGCCTAGCCTCAGTCAGGCCAATCAAGCACGTCTTACTACCTCTCGGGGGATGAGGATTACGCGTTGCGGGACTGGCCGGTCGCGATGGGCGCGCCGCTCGATTCCGATGGCAGCCCACGGGTTTACGGTGACGCCATGAGTTGGACCTCCCTCTGTGTGGACCCGAGCGCCGTCGGCGAGCGGCAGCTTCAAAACGTTCGGGTCGCTGCAGCTACGTTCGCCCACGATGACCTTCCAGACGTCCGCTTCGTCCGTTTTGAGATCGCCAACCTCGGGTCGGAGCCCGTCGAGGGGCTCCGCGCTGGATTCTGCGCCGACTACGACACGGGCGGCTTCTTCGGCTCGGACCACGACCTGGATGGTGGCGACGGCGAGTTGAGCTTTGTCTACGTCGACCCAGACCATCCCGCCGACGTCGCTCCCGGACCCGCCGCGGGAGTGGCATTCCTCGAGACGCCCGGAGACTGCGGCCTCGATGTACGCCGCCTCATCTATCGCGTGGTGGGAGGCACGACGGCTGACTCGCGCCTCGACAATCAACTCTCCTCCACCGACGACCTCCTCGACACGCTCGACAGTCTCCACAAGGACGGCACGCCCATTATCGACCCGACGACGGGCGCGCCCTCGAGGCTGATGTTCGGCGGCGATCCCGTCTCCGGGATCGGCTGGATCGACGGCGACGCGCCGGGCGCCGAGACGGGGGCCGACGTTCGACTGCTCACCGCCGAGGCTCCGACCACGCTGGCGGCCGGTGAGCGGACCGTCTTGACGATGATGTTGGCCGCTGCCGATGAAGGCGAGTTGGCTTCCAACCTCGACCGGTTATGGGCCCGCACTCGCAAGGTGGTGACCGCTCCTGCCCGCTGGCAGTTCCCCGTCGCCGAGTAACGACGGACTGCACGCGCTATCTGGCGGCTAGAACACTCCGAGACCGGACCGCCGCTCCCCAACGGCACCGCCCTCGAGGACGCAGCCGAGATCGAGTGTCTCGCCCATCGAGGACGAGCCGCCGTCCGCGCCTTGGACGCGCGACCTCGATGCGGACGACGACCCTCGAGGATGCTCCACTCGACCTCGAGGACGGAGCCCCCCGCCCTGAGACTTGGTCGACATGCACGACCGGGTCGGCGTCCTCGAGGGCGGGATCTCCCGAGCTAGGCCGCTCCGTCACTGGCCGAACCCTTCGGGCAGGTCGCGCCGGAGCAGCGACGCGTGCCAGCGGGATTCGACCCACCGGTCGCCCTCACGCTTCCAGATGATGGTCACGATGCAGTCGAACCGGCCCGTTTTCCCTCCCACGGTCAACGTCTGACAGAACCGGACGACGGCGTATCCCAACTCGCCGCGAACGAGCGCGTCGTAGGTCTGGATCTCCGTATCGGTCTCGGCGCCCATCGCATCGAGTTGAGCAAAGAGGGTTCGGAACCACGTCTCCCACTCCTCACGCGTGTGGGCCGGCACACTCTCCCCCTCAGGACCGATGTCGACGATTCCAAAGTCGTCGTCGCACAGATCTGCGAGCCTGTCGAAGTCGTGGGCGCGGACGTACCGGAAAAGGTTGCGAGTCTCGTCGAAGAACGGCCGTGAGGCCCACTCGTCGGGCGCGGGCTCATCGAGGCCGATCACTTGTGGGGAGGTCGCCATGGAGGGTCTGGTCGGGGGTGGTAGTGCGTGCACGACCGCATCGCCGTACTCGACAGAGGGTGTAGGGAAGTGACGGGCCGTCTACGATCGTTCTCGAAGGAGGTCGAGAACGGCGGCCTCGGCCGGCTCCAGCCCAGCCGGAGTGTTGCCGGCGTTGCGGCGTCGGACGCGGTCTCGGAGGTCGTGCTCCCGATACGCATCGAGGACGTCGGGGTGGACGTAATAGCGACGGCAAACGGCGGGCGTGTTGCCGAGGACCGCGGCGGTGTCCTTGACGGCCCGGACGACCAGGCCGTCGGCCTCGGACTCGCTGTTGGGGGGCTCGTGCTCGGCGAGGCTCTTGGCGGCCGTGACGGTGCCGCCCCAGGTACGGAAGTCTTTCGCCGTGAAGGCCTCGCCGGTTATCTCCTGGAGGTACCCGTTGACGTGGCCGCTCTCGACGTCGTGCTTGTCGCCGGCCTCGTCGTAAAACTGGAAGAGGTCGTAGCCGGGGATGTCGCGGCACTCCTTGACCAAGCGCGCGAGCCGCTTGTCCTGCACGGACAGCGACTGGGACTTTCCGCTCTTCCCGACGAACTCGAACGTGACCCCGGAGCCGTCGAACGAGACGTGCTTGTCCCGGATCGTCGTCAGGCCATAGGTCGAGTTCTCGGCGGCGTACTGCTCGTTGCCGACCCGGACGAGCGTCTCGTCCAACAACCGAACGCACAGCGCCAGCACCTTCTCGCGGTTGAGGGACCTCTTGCGAAGGTCGGCCTCGACGCGGGACCGGATCAAGGGGAGCGCCTCCCCGAACCCGATCATCCGGTCGAACTTGAGCCGGTTGCGGTGCTCGTTCCAGTCGTCGTGGTAGCGGTACTGCTTTCGTCCTTTGTCGTCGCGGCCGGTCGCCTGGAGGTGCCCGTTGGAGGACGGCGAGATCCAGACGTCGGACCACGCGGGCGGAATCACCAAGGCCTCGATGCGGTCACGGACGCCGTCCGACACGAGCGACCCGTCGGGGTGGTGGTACGAGAACCCCGTCCCCCGGCCGACGCGGGAGATCCCGGGCCGGGCGTCGTCGACGTAGCGGAGGCCGGGTGGCGTGTCGGGCATGGAACGTCGGACGGACGTGGGAGCGGCGGGGTCCCACGAATGGTGCAATCGGACTAGCCCTGACCCGCACCCGCACCACGGTTTCGGCCTCGAGGGCGAGGACTTTGGAGGTCTCACACCCCTCCATCGCCATGACCCGACTCCTAACCCTCACGTTGCTGCTCGCTGCGACCGCGTCCGCCCAAGGCGTTCCTCTCGATCCCGACCCGCCCTCGAGGACGGAGACCGACGAGCCGGCTCCCACTCCCCGCCCGGTGGTCGTGTCTCAACCGTCACCGGCTCCTGTCGTGGCCAAGGCGCGGATTGTCGGGCCGAGGCGGCTCGGTGGCCCTCGCACCGGCGTCACGATCCTGAGCGCGGGGACCGTCGACCGGATCAACGAGCAGTTCGGCGGCTGCCTCCGCGACGACTGTCCCGATGACGCCCTGATCGACAACACCCTCCCGATCGTGACCCAGTTCGGGTGGCAGTTCGAGAACCGGATCTTCCAGTCGAGCGAGGGGCTGACGGGCGTGACCGAGTGGGTGGTCCTGGTCGGCGGCGCCGAGCGCGGACTGTTTCTGCCGAGCCTGACCTTCCTGGCCGGCTTGCGGATGCCGAGCGGCCTCGAGGTCGGGGTCGGGCCGAACCTGTCGTTGGGCGGTGCGGCGTACGCGGCGGCGATCGGGTTCAACAACGAGGTCGGCGAGATCAACATCCCGTTCAACCTGGCGGTGGTGTTCGGGGACGGCGGGCCGAGGGCCAGCGTCCTGGTCGGCTTCAACGTGTCCGGGCGGCGGTGGTGACAGCGGGCGTCGCCTCGTCCGTCCTCGAGGACGCGAGCACAAACTCGTCCTCGATGACGGTGCTTCTCCTCCCCTCTTCTTTTCTCGCGACGCGGCCCCCGGTAGCTTGGCGGCAGCCACCGCTGCCATGTCCGACACGCCCGCCCTCCGCATCACGAACACGCTCGC
The DNA here is from genome assembly GCF_049648075.1 of Rubrivirga sp. GTDB lineage: Bacteria > Bacteroidota > Rhodothermia > Rhodothermales > Rubricoccaceae > Rubrivirga. The sequence goes on from NZ_JBARYR010000606.1 coordinate 3,906, forward strand.
CCGCGAGGTCCAAGAGATCACGCCGGTCGAGCACACACCGGACGGACGTCCCCTCCTGCGCTTCTACAGCTGCGGCCCGACGGTTTACAGCTACGCCCACATCGGCAACTTCCGCACGTTTCTGACGGCCGACCTCTTGGTCCGCACCGCGACGGCGCTGGGGTGGGCCGTCCGCTACGTCTCGAACGTGACCGACGTCGGGCACCTGACCGAGGACGACGTCGCTGACGGATCGGGCGAGGACAAAATGGCGAAGGCCCTCGCCTCGAAAGAGGGCGAGGCCTTCGAGACCGTCTGGGACCTGGCGCGCCACTACACCGCCGCCCTCGAGGACGACTGGCGCGCGCTGAACCTGCTCGAGCCCGACGTCCGGCCTCGAGCGACCGAGCACGTCCGCGAGCAGATCGAGGCCGTCCAAGCGCTCGTCGAGGCCGGGCACGCCTACGAGACCGAGGACGGCGTCTACTTCCACGTCCCCAGTTTTCCCGACTACGGCAAGCTGAGCGGCAACGTGGACGCGGGCGCCCTCGAGGACGGCACGCGCGAGATCGTCCGCGACGACGCCAAGCGCGACCCGCGCGACTTCGCGCTGTGGAAAAAGCCGGTCGGATCTCAGGCGGGCCACCTGATGCAGTGGTTCTCGCCGTTCGGGACCGGCCCGGCCGGCGGCTGGGGCTTCCCCGGCTGGCACCTCGAGTGCTCGGTGATGGCCCAGAAGTACCTCGGCGCGACCATCGACCTGCACGGCGGCGGCGAGGACCTGCGGTTTCCGCACCACGAGTGCGAGATCGCCCAGGCCGAGGCGCTCACTGGCGAGCCGTTCTCGCGCTACTGGATGCACACGCGGTTTCTCCAGGTCGAGGGCGCGAAGATGGCCAAGTCGGCGGGCAACTTCCTGACCGTCCGCGACCTGACGACGGCGCCGGGGGACGGCGGACGCGACGACTGGAACGCGCCGCTCGACCCGCTCGCGCTCCGGCTCGTGCTGATCTCGGGCCACTACGCCAAGCCGTTCAACCTGACCCAGAAAGCGGTCCAGGACGCGGCCAAGACCCGCGCC
>NZ_JBARYR010000607.1:0-1598 GCF_049648075.1 Rubrivirga sp.
CCGCGGGCGGAGAGGGGACGGAGACGGCCCTGTCCAAGTCTAGCTCCACCTCCTCGATGACGGCCTCCTCGACCTCGACGTAGTCGGGGACCTCGACCGGGGGCGGCAAGGCCGCCGGAGGCGGGGGCGGGGGTGGCAGGGTCTGGAGGGTTTGGTTGACCTCCTCGAGTTGAATCACCTCTTGGTCTCCGACGGCGATCACGGCCTCTGTCGCTTCGGGCAGCGGAACGGTGAACGCGGCGATGGTGACGACCAGCGCGATAACGAGACCGGCCTGACGGTGGATCGGGTACGCCCGCCGGAGGTCGGCGTGGGGGGCTTTGTGGATCGCCATAGGAGTGGGGCGGGACGTCAGCAACGTGGCACAAAGACCTCCGAGAGAGGTGCCGGGAGAGCCGCCGACGTGGCGTGCGGGACGCCCGGCACGGTCTGCCCGGGAGGGTCCAAGCGAGCCGCGGGGTCCCCCCCTACGGACCTCGAAAGCGCACGAGCAGAGGCCCTGAGACGCAAACCCGCTCGACGGAGGCGGAGTCCGTCATGCGCTAGCAGAAACTCGGACGGCGGGCCACGACCAGAAGCACCACCGCGGAGGCGCTCGCCGCCGACGACAGAGAAAGGGTGCTGCCCAAAGAGCCGACGTCGAAGGACGAGCCCGGAATACCACCGCGATGTGAGGGCGGCCCCCACAGATTTCTGCGCCGTTGGCCGTCGCACGCCTCCTCCCCTTCCGAGGTACCGTTTAGACACTTCCACCTCTCTCGCTATGACGCTCAACATGGGCCGCACCGACCGGACCTTCCGCCTCGCCGCCGCCGCCGTTCTCTTGCTCCTGGTCGTGTTCGTCACCGACGGCGCCCTCGACTGGGTGCTCGGCATCGTCGCGGTCGTCTTCGCCGCGACCGCGTTCGTCGGGACGTGCCCGGCGTACCTGCCGTTCGGGCTCTCGACCTTGAGGAAGTAGCCAGCGGACTCGAGGGCGGGCTGACCACGTCCTCGAGGACAATCACGAGAGACTACCGGCGCCGACCTCGAGGACGAGAGCCGCTACGTCTTGTAGACGTGGCGCACCGTGAGGACCGGGCACCGCGCGCGGCGCAGCGTGGCCTCGGCGACGCTGCCGAAGAGGGCCCGCGAGAGACCTCGGCGGCCGTGCGTCCCCATGACCACGGCGCCGGCCTCGAGGGCGGCCGCTCGAGCGACGACGCGCTCGGCCGGGTCGCCCTGGTCGATGTGGGCCGTGACGTCCTCGAGGCCGGCCGACGCCGCGAACGCCCGGAGGTCCTCCCTGGTGGGGGCCGCCCGGGGCGGGTCGGTGACGAAGGCCGCCGCCTTCAGGCTCCAGGCCGCCAGGAGCGCGGCGCGAGTCAGCCCGTCCTGGACGTAGACGACCTCGATGGGCGCGCCGTACAGCCGGGCCAGCCGGCCTCCGGTCTCGAGGGCGGAAGCGCTGTGGTCCGAGAAGTCGACGGGGACGAGGACGGGGTGCCGCTCGCTGGGCGTCCTCGACGGACCGTCGTTGGGGAGGATCAGGACGGGACAGGACACCCGGCGCAGGATCTCTTCGGCGACGCTCCCGGAGCGGAATCGCGCCACACCCG
>NZ_JBARYR010000608.1:0-3950 GCF_049648075.1 Rubrivirga sp.
GTGAACGTCCTCTACGTCCTCGTCCCACTCGCTCTCGCGCTGGCGCTCTGCGGCGTGGCCGCCTTTCGGTGGGCCGTCCGCGACGGTCAGTTCGACGACGTCGAGACGCCCGCGCTCCGCATCCTCCTCGACGACTCCACCGATCCCTCCGACCCCGATGTCTAAGACCGCCGCTCTCGCCGCGCCCACTCCCCAGTCGCCCGTCGAGGGCGCCGTCGTCCCGCTCGACGCGGCCACGTTCCGATGGACGGCCCCTCCCGGCTCGTCGTCGTTCGACTTGCGCATCGCCTCGGCGGCGGCTCCCGACGCGCCCGTCGTGGAGATCGAGGGGGTGCCCTCGACCGAGACCACCCTGGCCGACGCGCTGCCCGCAGCAGATCTCGTGTGGTGGGTCCGCCGCGAGGGCGGTGCGTGGAGCGCCCCGTCGTCGTTCCGGGCCGGGACGCTCGCCGACCTCGAGGTCGTCCAAAAGCAGGAGGCCCTCGAGGCCGAGCGCGAGCGGGCGCTCGTCAAGACGTCGGACCCCGCCGTCCTCGAGGCGCCCCCGGCGCCGGTCTGGCCCCACGCCCAGGGCGACGCCCTCGAGGGCGCACCCGACCTCGACTGGTCGGCGGTCCCCGGTTTCGACGCTCCCGACCGCGCCGATCTTCCCCTCGCAGATGCCGAGGCTCCCAGCCCCGTCGCACCTCTCGGCGGCGAGATCGTGGACGCCGCGGCCATCTCGCTCCGCTGGTCCGCCCTCGAGGGCGCCGACGGCTACGACGTCGAGCTCTCCCCGCACCCGGCCTTCGACCGTGACGTGTTCGCCCTCGAGGCCGGACAGGCGACGGAGGTGGCGCTTCCCGGCTTGGTCCCGGCCGTCGGGCGGAAGCTGCTGTGGCGCGTCCGCGCTCGCACGGGAAACGAGGCGACGCCGTGGAGCAGGTACGGCCGCTTCTACCCCGCCGGCAACGCGGACGTGGACCAGTTCCGAGCCGGCCTCGACGCGGCTCTCACCGCGCAGCGCCGCGGGCGCGACCACGCCGCGATCGTCCGCCAACGCGAGCTCGACCTGCTCCCGCTCCACCAAACCGACGATCCGGCCGTCGACCAAGCCACGTTCACCGTCGTGATCGGGATGATGCTCTCGGGGATCGTGATCGCTCTTTTGGTGACGGTGTTCTCGCTCATCTTTCTCTAGGTCGTGCCCGCGCGCTAAGGTCGAGGTGATCCCGTCCCGCGCCCCGCTATCTCAGTCGAGGGTGCCGCAGACCATTACGGCGTGAGGCTCGCGCTCGCTCGGGGTGACGGCGTCGGCGCCACGGGCCAGCGTGAGGACGCCCATCGCGATTACCAAGACGCCCGCGAGCCGCTGCATCGTCAAGCGCCGAGACGGCCGCATCCGAGCCCCGAGCGTGCCGACGAGTGCGAGTGCCGGGATCGTGGACAGTCCGAAGACCGCCATCGTGAGCGCGCCCCGGCCTGGCCCGCCGGACGTCGCCGCGATGGCGACCATCCCGTAGACGAGCCCGCACGGGAGCAGGCCGTTCACCGCCCCGAGCGCGACGAGTGCCGAGGAACGGTCCGAGGCGACAAGCCGGCCGACGAGCGGCCCGAGACGCACCGCGATGGGGTTGACGCGGGCCGACGACCGTCTCCACGCGACGCCGCACACGGCCAGACCGGTCAGGATCATCACCGCTCCAAGACCGATGCTCACGACGCCACCGAACTCGCCGAACAGCCCGCCGAGCGCGACCCCCGCGAGACCCGCGATGGCGCCGAAGACCGTGTACGTCAGCGTCTTCCCCGCGAAGTAGGCCACCTGACGCCGAGCGACCGCCCGCTCCGAGGTCGCCCCGAGGAGCGCCACGAACCCGCCGCACATCCCGACGCAGTGGGCGCTCCCCAAGAGTCCTGCGACAAAGACGGCGGCGAGATCGAGCATGGCTCGAAGGCTACTCCGATCCCGTCCTCGAGGGCGCCGGGACGGGGTTCGGTACCACGTGGGGGTTTCCCGCACGCGGCCCCGGTCTCGGCCTCGAGGACGGGCAGGGCGGTTCGCCGTCCTCGAGGGCGGCGTCGGCTACCCTTCGCCGAGGTACCAGATGCGGAGCATGCCCTCGGACGAGCCGCCGGGGCCGGGTCGGGCGTCCGCCGCGAGCTCGAGCGTGCCTACCAAGAAAGCGGCCATGCTCATCATGCTCTGGTCCCCCCGCACGTACTCCGCTCGGCTCGCCCGGCCAGCGCTATCGACCGTGTACCGGACTTCGACGTCTCCAGCCGACTGACCGCTTCGGCTGTATATGTCGGGGATGCTGTTGTAGGTACCGACGAACGCTTGGCGAGACCCCGGGCTCAAGCGCTCGATGTCGACGCCAGCGTAGCGGACCGGGAGGCGATTGCCCTCGAGGTCGTAGCCGATTCGGGAGCGGAACGGGCGTTCTGGTGCCGGGCGGTCTCGGCTGCTCCCGTCGAGTCGGTACTCGCCCCGGTCCACGCCGTCGCCAGCCGGCAACCGGAACGTGACGGGGACGGCGAACCGCGTCTTGACCGGTACGCCTCCGTCTTGGCCCGGCCGGAACTCCAGCCCGTTCACGGCCTCGAGGGACGCTCGGCTCAGCATGTCGTCCGGCGAGCGGAGCACGACGGCGTCCTCGACGCGGCCCTGCTCGTTGACGACGAACTGGACGACGACCTGGCCCTCGATGCCGGCCTCGCGTGCCATCTCGGGATACACGACGCGCTCTTGCAGCGCTGCGAGACCACCGATCAGCTCCGGCTGGTCCTCAGCGACCTCAAAGATCTCGGGGTTGTCTACATCGACACGTCCAGGCGCGGGACGACGCTCGGAGCGAGCTGGGGAGTCGCCGAGTCGGAACGCGACAGGTACGGCGAACCGGACGCGGACCGGCTGGCCGTCCTGCATCCCCGGCTCGAAGCGCGACGCGGCCACGGCCTCGAGGGCGGCCTGGTCGAGCCCATCGTTTCCGGCGGAGCGGATGACCTGCATGTCGGTCACGCGGCCCTCTGTGCTCACGACGAACTGGATCACGGCCTGGCCCTCGACGCCGGCTCGCCGCTGCATCTCTGGGTAGGTGAGCCGGTTCATCAGCCCCTCGAGGCCACCGATCAACTGCGGCTGCACGTCCGCGACCTCGAGGACGTCAGTGGTGTCAGATGTTGTAGATCGAGGCCCAAGGCTCTGCGTACCGCTGTTCGGAGACGTTATGTCGATAGGGAAGGGGACTGGACGTACCTCGCGCTTGATCTCGCCATTGTCGAACCGAACGATGACCGTCTGGGTTAGGCGGCCTTCGCTATCTGCGTCTGCTCCATCGAGGTCGTTAGATGGGATCTGAACGCCATTGGCGACGGACTGCGCGATCTCGAGATCCGCGCCTGGTTTTAGCTGGATCAACAGATCATAAGTCTGGTCCCCGTGCGGGCTCAAGCTCATCGATTCGATCCATACCGATGTTGAATCTCCCAGTGGCGCGCTAGTCTCGGCCTCGAGGGCAGCGGCGAGAGGCGGTGACACGAGGACGGTTCCCGCCATGACGAGCGTGACAGCGACCAAGCCAGCAAGGCGTCCAACTATTGTAAAGCGCCGTGCGTGTGCGGAAGAAAGAGGACGGGTCATGGCATCAATGCGGGATTTGAGGGACGAGGAGCCACGCGCGGCGCCCAGCGCGAGGGCGGGGGCGGGGAGCGTGGCGTAGGAGAACAACAAGTCGGCGTAGGAGCGGCGGTCGCCGCCGGCCTCGAGGACGGCCTGGTCGGCGGCCCGCTCGCGGTCCAAATCGAGACCCCGGCCGATGGCCCAGACCAGGGGGTGCGCTGCGAACACGGCCGAGACCGCCCGTTGGGCGATGTGCCACGCGTAGTCGGACCGGCGAACGTGGGCAACTTCGTGGAGCGCTGCGACCTCGAGGGCGGACCTGGACAAGTCGTCGGGTAAAGCCACAACC
>NZ_JBARYR010000609.1:0-1516 GCF_049648075.1 Rubrivirga sp.
GGTTTATAGTGAACCGGAATGGCTGCGATATCTCCTCAACGCCCTCGAAAGTGACGACCCGAAATGTCTGTTCGTCGAGGTCATGGCAGGCGAAAGTGTGGCGGGTCTCCATGGTCGACGGTGCAGACGTCCTTGCGGGGCTTCAGGGTTAGTACGCGAAACCCTCGGGCTACCGGTCACGGCCGGCCTCGAGGACGACGAAACGCGACGCGGCCCCAAGCCCGGGAGTACCGAGTCGGGGCCGCGTCGAGATCGAGAGAAGGACTGCTACGCCGAGGGATCGGTGTTCCCGGGTTCCTCCTCCGCGTCCTCGTCCTCGAGGACGGGTGCTTCGGCCTCGAGAGTGCCGTCGCCGGCCGGCACCTCTTTGTCCGTCGGGGCCTCCGCTTCCACGGCAGGCGCCCCGTCGCCGCGAGCGTCTAGATCGGCCAGCGAGTCGTGGAACGTGTACGTGAAGTCGCCGGCCTCGTCGATGCCCAGCTCGAGGGCGGCGGGCATGTTCTCGTCCGCCAAGCGGGCCAGAAGCGCGCGGCTCGCGTTCGGCAGGACCGTCCGGTCGATGATCGCGTCGATGTTGCGGGCGCCGGCGTCGATCGTCGTGCACCGGTCGGCGATCTCCTCAACGACGGCGTCCGGGTAGACGAATTGGATGCCATGATTCTCCTGGAGTCGCTTGTTGACCTTGTTGAGCTTGAGGCGCGCGATCGCGCCCATCGCCTCGCGGTCGAGGCTGAGGAATGGGACCACGTTCATGCGCCCGAGCAAGGCCGGCTGGAAGTGGTTCGCTAATGGCTCGTGGATGAGACTGCGCAGCTCGTCGAGCGACGGGGCCTCCTCGGCCATCGAGGCCTGCTGCACCAACGCTGAGCCCACGTTGGAGGTGCACAAGATGATCGTGTTCGTGAAGTCGACCTCGCGGCCCTCGCCGTCGCGCAGGATGCCCCGGTCAAAGACCTGGTAGAACATCTCCATGACGTCGATGTGGGCCTTCTCGACCTCGTCGAGCAAAACCACGGAGTACGGCCGCTGGCGCACGGCCTCGGTCAGCACACCGCCCTCGCCGTAGCCGACGTAGCCGGGAGGCGAACCTTTGAGCTGGCTCGTCGTGTGGCTCTCCTGGTATTCGCTCATGTTGATCGAGACCAAGAACCGCTCGCCGCCGAACAGGAGCTCCGCGAGTGCCCGTGCCGTCTCGGTCTTGCCAACGCCAGACGGTCCGGCTAGAAGGAACACACCGAGCGGCGCGTCCTGCTTGCGCATCCCGGCCTTCGAGGTGCGGATCGCGTCCGAGATCTCCGTTAGTGCGTTGTCCTGGCCCCGGATCCTGGAGGTCAGCCTCTCTTCGAGCTCCAAGAGCATCTGAGCCTCGTCCTTGACCATGTCCCCAATAGGGATGCCAGTCCAATCCGCGATGACCTCGGCCACGACGCGTTGTCCGACCTCCGCGTGAACGAGCGGCCCTGCCTCGTCCTGCAGCCCGGAGAGCTGGGCGTGGAGGTCACGAACGCCCTCGGGC
>NZ_JBARYR010000610.1:0-1724 GCF_049648075.1 Rubrivirga sp.
TCAAGGGCGGCGCCGCGAGCACGCTCTACGGGTCCGACGCCGGCAACGGCGTGCTCCAGATCTTTACCAAGCGCGGCGTCTCAGGCGGCAGCACGCTGCTCTTGGAGACCGAGCTCGGGTTCAACACGGCCACGCGCGATTTCCTCCGGTTCCAGGAGACGGGCGACGTCCTGTTCGAGACCGGTGCCATCACGGGCTACCGCCTGTCGGGCAACGGCGGCACCCAGGGCCTGACGTACAGCTTCTCCGGCCGCGCCCTCGCCGACGACGGGTTCCGACCCCGCAACGAGAACCGCCGGTTCGACCTCCGCTCGAGCCTCAGCGCGGTCATCAACCCGACCGTGACCTACACCGGCTCGTTCGGGTACGCCTCGAACGCGTTCCAGCGCGACTTCAACGCGAACGCCAACTTCAGCCGTTTCCAAGACCTCGAAACCGGTAGCATCGGACTGCTCTCGGACCTGAGCGACACGGAGGTCGACTCGATCCGGTCCAGCGTCCGCGAGTTCGTCGACCTGTCGAACGTGACGACCGACGTCCAGCGGTTCCAGACATCGCAGCAGTTCCAGTTCAACATCTCGCCGTCCCTGTTCGCGCGGGTCGTTTCGGGGATCGACTACCGGGTCAACGAGGACCAGCAGGTGTTCACGAACGAGTACCAGATCGTGGGCGGGTTCGTCCCCGAGGGGACGTCGGACCAGGGGGCGATCAACCGGTCCCAACGACGGTCCTTCGGCCTGACCTTGGACGCGAACGTGAGCCATTCGGCCGAGATCGGAGCTTTCTCGTTCCTAACGAACGTGGGCGGGCAGCTCTTCCGCACCGACGACGACCAGAGCGTGGTCACGACGACGGACGTCACCGAGGGGTCGCTCACGATCAACAACTCGGCCGACCAAACGGCCACCGACCTCATCCAGGAGGTCGCCAACTACGGGGTCTACGTCGCCGAGAACGTCGGCTTCCGCAACACGCTGTTCTTCGACGTCGGCCTGCGTCTCGACGGCAACTCCGCATTTGGGGAGGACGTCGGCGCGGTGCTGTACCCGCGGATCGGGATGGCGTACACGCCCACCGAGGAGCCGTTCGTCCAGCGGATCGTGCCGCCGTCGCTGCTCTCGCTCAAGCTGAGGGCCAACTACGGAGAGGCCGGCAACTTCCCGACGCCGTTCGCCCAGGTCCGGACGCTCTCGGTCAACCCGTTCCTGGGCGTGCCGACCTTCACCTTCGGCGCGGCGGGCGACCCGGACCTCCGGCCCGAGCGGATCAGCACGACGGAGTTCGGGGCCGACATCGGGCTGGCCAACAACCGGATCCTGATCGAGGCCTCGTACTACGACGCCGTAACGAAGGACGCCCTCTTCAACGCCCCGTTCGCGCCCTCGACGGGTCAGACGAACCAGCTCCGCAACATCGGGGAGGTCCGGAACCGGGGGGTCGAGCTCTCGGCGTCGGCCCAGCTCGTCGAGACCCGGAACCTCGCCGTCCGGCTCAACGGATCGTTTAACACCCTCGACAACGAGGTGACGTCGAACGGCGGGACCCCGGAGTTCAGCGTCGGAGGGTTCACATTCTTAGGCACCTTCGTCGACGAGGGCCAGCCGGTCGGCTACCTCCGCGGCAACCCGCCCGTGTTCGCCGACGACGGCAGCATCGCCGTGGCGACCGAGCCCACGACGCTCGGCGACACCGAGATCGCGGCGGGCGGGCTCCTGATCGAGCCC
>NZ_JBARYR010000611.1:0-4434 GCF_049648075.1 Rubrivirga sp.
GGGTGGGGGAACGGGTGGACGTCAGAAAGGAGGCCCTTCTAACGGACACAGCCGACGGCCAAGTTCCGTGCCGGGGCTGATGAAACGCTGAGAACAGGCTGTATGAGCGAATGGCTGGCGCTCGGTCAGGACAGGCCCGTCGCCCGCGGTGGGCACATGGCCGCGGAGACGCCCCTCGAAGTCACCCCGCCCGCGCAGGTCGCCCTCGAGGTCGGACGTGAGCGTCCTCGAGGGCGCTTTCGCTCTCTGCGAAGACGGACGTGACGAGTTGATCGACCTCGAGGCTCCGTAGGTTGATGGCCCCTCCCGATTCCCCCAGACATGAAGCTCATCGTCCCGATGGCTGGCCGTGGCACGCGGCTCCGCCCCCACACCCACGTCACCCCCAAGCCACTGCTGCCCGTCGTCGGGCGGACGATGGTCGAGCGGATCGTCGAGACGTTCGCCGAAGCCATCGGGGACTTCGACGAGGCCGTGTTCGTGCTCGGGCCGGACTTCGGCGACGAGGTCCGGGATCAGCTGACCGAGATCTGCTCGCGGTTCGACATCGAGGCCTCGTTCGGCGTCCAGTCGACGGCGCTCGGCACGGCCCACGCCATCGCCCAGGCCGGCGACAAGCTCCAGGGCGAGTGCGTCCTGGTCTTCGCCGACACCCTGTTCACGATGGACGCCGCCCCCGACCTCGATGCCGACGCGGTCGTCTGGGTCAAGACCGTCGAGGACCCGAGCCGCTTCGGCGTCGCCGTCAAGGACGACGCGGGCCGGATCACCGACTTCGTGGAGAAGCCGGACACGCCGATCTCGAACGAGGCCATCGTCGGGATCTACTACGTCAAAGAAGGCGAGCGGCTGGGCCGCGAGATCCAGTACCTCATGGACAACGAGGTGACGGGCAAGGGCGACGAGTACCAGCTCACCGACGCGCTCGACCGGATGCTCAAGGACGGGGCCACGTTCAAGACGGCGTCCGTCAACGAATGGCTCGACTGCGGCACGATCCCGGCCATCAAGGAGACGACGCACATCGTCCTCGATCACGACGGCGAGGCGCGCAACGAAGGGACGCTGGAGAACAGCCAGGTGATCGAACCGGTCTTTATCGGACCAGGGGCGGTCATCAAGGACTCGGTCGTCGGGCCGTACGCGGCCATCCACGGCGGGGCGACGGTCACCGAGTCCGCGGTCCGCAACACGATCGTGTTCGGTGACGCCCGCGTCGAGGGCGCCGCGCTCGACGGCTCGATGGTGGGCCACCACGCCGACGTGCGGGGCTTCGCAGGCACGCTCAACATCGGCGACCACGCGACGGTGGGGCCGGAGGAGTAGCGCCCTCGAGGACAGCGGTCCGACCTGGAAGCTGACCCGCCTGCGCGACCTCGAGGTCGTTCGGCCGGCACGCCCTCGAGGACGATGGGCACGAGCGGGGACGCCGGGGCGTTGCTACATTTGTAGCCACAGGCCCGCCGCTTCAATGTCCAAGACCACCACGCCCACCGAGTCGACAGCCGCCACGCCGACGGTCACCTTCCGCAAGATCGGCAACTCCATCGGGGCGACGTTCCCGAAGGAGGTCGTCGACGCAGCGGGGATCACGGAAAAGAGCACGTGGCACGTTGTGCAGACGTCTCAGGGCCTGCTCCTGAAGGAGTACGACGAGGCATTCGAGAAAGGAATGGCCGCTTACCGAGTAGTCGCCGAGCAGTACAAGAACACGCTTCGGGAGCTCGCGCAGTGATGGACGAGCCCCTCTGGATCGCTCGGGACCTCGCGGATGCCATCCACTCCGAACAGCTCCGTGCTCATGGCGGAGCCCGAGGCGTGCGAGACGAGAATTTGCTCGAGTCGGCGCTCGCTCGGCCCCGACAACGATGGGCCTACGAAGAGGACGTCGACCTCGAGTCGCTAGCGGCGGCATATGCGTTCGGCGTTGCCAAGAACCCTCCGTTCATCGACGGCAACAAGCGGACGGCGTTCGTCGTGATGGGTGTGTTCCTGTTCATGAATGGCGTCAGGCTCAGCGCAACCGAACCGGAAGCGACCGTCACTGTGCTCGCCGTCGCCGCCGGCGACCTCGATGAAGTGGGCCTCGCCGCATGGTGCCGCGGCAACAGCGCCCCGACTTCGGCCTGACTTCGTGCCGCCAGGGGACACACCGACCGTCGTCGAGCGTTGGATCGGCGATGAGTGACGTCACCCTAACCCCGCCCGACGCCGACCGACGGCTCGGCTTCGACATTGTCCGCGAGCGGCTGCTCGCCTTGACCCGGACGCCGTACGGCCGCGACCGCCTCGAAACGCTAGCGGCGCTGTCCGACGCGGACGCCGTCCGAGGCCGGCTCGAACGCGCGGGCGAGATGGCCGAGTTGGTCCGCTCCGGCGACGGTCCGCCCGTCGGCACGATCGATCGGTTGGAGGGCGCCTTGGCCCGTGCCCAGCCGAAGGACTCCGCCCTCGAGGGCGACGCGTTGCGGGCGATTGCCCGCGTCCTCGAGGTCGGCCGCCAGCTGCACGATTACCACCACCGGCGGAAGCAGGACGCTTCGGCGCTGTGGGGCGTGGCCGCGAAGATCGCGGTGTTGAAGGCCCTCGAGGACCGGATCACGACGTCCATCGGCGACGACGGCCAGGTCCGGGACGACGCGAGCCCGGAGCTCCAGCGCATCACGCGCGAGCTGTCCCAGCGTCAAGGGCGGCTCCGCTCGACGGTCCAAGCTGCCTTGCGCGACGCGATCTCCCACGGCTACGCGACGGAAGAGCAGCCGACGATCCGGGGCGGACGCGCCGTCATTCCGGTCCGCGCCGAGGCCAAGCGCAAGGTGTCGGGCTTCGTCCACGACGTGTCCTCGACCGGCCAGACCGTCTACATCGAGCCGACCGCCGCGCTCGACCTCAACAACGAGATCCGCGAGATCCAGCTCGAGCGGGGCCGCGAGATCCAGCGCATCTTGCAAGCGCTGACCGCCCACGTCCGGCACCACCGCCGCGACCTCGAGCGGACCTCCGTCGCGATCGGCCACCTCGACGCGTTGGCCGCCGTCGGGCGCCTGTCGACCGACCTCGATGCGCTCGTGCCCGAGGTGGGGGAGGGCGGGCCGTTGGTTCTGGTACAAGGCCGGCACCCGGCGCTGCAACTCCGCGTCCTCGAGGCCGCGCGGCTTCCCGATGCCGAACGACCGGCAAGCATTCCGAAAAGCGTCGTGCCGCTCGACCTCGAGTTAGGAGACGACGCGCACACGCTCGTCATCACAGGGCCGAACGCCGGAGGCAAGTCGGTCGCGATGAAGACGGTCGGGCTGCTATCGCTGATGGCGGCGCACGGGCTTCCGATCCCCTGCGCACCCGGCACCCGGATCCCCCTCTTCACCCAGATCTTCGTCGACTTGGGGGATCAGCAGTCGATCCAGGACGACCTGTCGACGTTCACGTCGCACCTGACGAACGTCCGCAAGATGCTAGAGTCGGCCGACGACCGGTCGCTCTGCCTGATCGACGAGGCGGGCACCGGCACCGATCCGGCCGAGGGCGGCGCGTTGTCCGAGGCCGTCCTGTCAAGGTTGACCAAGCGAAAGACGCTGACCGTCGTCACGACGCACATCGGCGCGCTCAAGGCCTTCGCCCACGACACCGACGGCGTCGTCAACGGCTCGATGGAGTTCGACCGCGCCGAGCTCGAGCCGACCTACCGGTTCCGCGCCGGCATCCCGGGCTCCTCATACGCCTTCGAGATCGCCGACCGCGTGGGCTTGGACCGGCCCGTCGTCCGCGACGCGCGCCGGCTTATCGGCGAGGGCAAGAGCAAGCTCGAGGACCTGATCGGCGAGTTCGAGGAGCGGACCTCCGCCGCCCAAAAGCTCGCCCTCGAGGCCGACCTACGTCGCGTCGAGGCCGAGCGGATCCAGCGTGACTACGAGCAGAGATTGGACCGCTTGCGTGCCGACGCCGACAACCGCCGCGCTCAAGCGTTGGCCGAGGCCCAGAAGATTCTGGACGAGGCCAACGCGACCGTCGAGAACACCGTCCGCGAGATCAAGGAGGCCGAGGCGGAGCGCGAGACGACCCAGCAGGCCCGCGAAAAGCTGGACCAGGCCCGTGCCCGTGTCAATCGCCGCAAGCGCAAGACCGACAACAAAGTCCGACGTCGCAAGCCCGTTCCCAAGCCCCAGACCGGCGCGTCCGGCCCCATCGAGGTCGGCGACCACGTCCGGCTCGATACTGACGGACCCGTCGGGGAGGTCCTCGACCTCGAGGACGGCGAGGCGACACTCGCGTTGGGTGCGCTGACGAGCCGGGTCAAGACCAAGCGACTCACGAAGGTCGGCGGGCCGATGAAGCGCGGCAAGACGTCGGGCTTCGCGATCTCGAGGACGCCCGGCCGCGCCCGTCCCGGCGAGTCGAGGTCGGCGGCCGTCTCGACGGCCGAAGTGCGCATCGACC
>NZ_JBARYR010000612.1:0-3211 GCF_049648075.1 Rubrivirga sp.
TCCCAGTACGCCGACCGCATCGCGGTCTTGGCCGGCGGCAAGCTGGTCGCGGCCGGGACCGCCGACGCCGTGCTCACGCCCTCGATCGTTCAGTGCGCGTTCGGGATCTCGGTCGTCGTGACACAGAACCCGTGCGCCGCCTGCCCCATGGTCGTCCCGACCGTGGGCGACCTCGAGGACGACGTCTTCGCGCCTCTTCCTATCCTTGCTTGACCCCATGCGTCCTCGAGGACGCTCCAGACTGATGTCCGACCTCCGTACCACGTTCGCCGCCTTCCGCGCCGAGAACCCCAAGACCCGCATCCGCACCGCCGCCCGAGAGCTGGGCGTGAGCGAGGCCGAGCTGGTCACGACCGGCGTCGACGGCGACGTCATCCCGCTCGGCAAGCCCGACGGCGGCTGGCGCGCGCTGATCCACGATATCGAACCGCTCGGCGAGGTCATGGCGCTCACGCGCAACGACGCGTGCGTCCACGAAAAGCACGGCGTCTACGACAAGGTCTCGACCGACTTGCCGCACCAGATGGCGCTCGTCCTCGACGAGCCCATCGACCTCCGCCTGTTCTGCGGACGGTGGGCATCTGCGTTCGCCGTCGCGACACCGATGGGTGACGGCCAGCGCCGGAGCCTGCAGTTTTTCGACGCCCACGGCGACGCGGTCCACAAGATCTTTCTGACCGGCAAGAGCGACGCCGACGCCTACCACGCGTTCGTCGACGCCCACCGCGCCGACGACCTCGTTCCTTCGGCAGGCTCCGGACAGGCTCTCGAGGTCGAGCCCCGCGCCACGCGCGAGCCCGACACGCCCGATTCCGACCTCGAGGTCGACGCGTTCCTCCAGGGCTGGGCCGACCTCCAGGACACCCACGACTTTTTCCCCCTCTTGCGCAACCACGGCGTCGGGCGGACGCAGGCGCTGCGCCTGGCCGAAGGCCGATTCACCGAGCGCGCCGAGCCCGTCGCCGCACGCCGCGCCTTGGAGGCCGCTGCCCAAACTGGCACGCCGATCATGGTGTTCGTCGGCAACCCCGGCGCGATCCAGATCCACAGCGGGCCGGTCGAGCGGTTGCTCGAGCGCGGCCCCTGGTTCAACGTCTTGGACCCGACGTTCAACCTGCACCTCGACGAGACCCAGATCTCCGAGGCGTGGGTCGTCGTCAAGCCGACCGAGGACGGTGACGTGACCGCCCTCGAGGTCTACGACGACCAGGGCCGCCAGATCGTGCAGCTGTTCGGCGCGCGCAAGCCGGGGATCCCGGAGCTGACCGCGTGGCGCGAGATCGTCGCCGAGCTGCCCCGCGCAGGCGTGCCAGCGTAACCACCCTCGAGGGCGGACCGTGACCTCGAGGGCACCTACGAAAAACGCCGGCCTCGAGGACGAACCCCAAGACCGGCGCCGTAGCGGAGACGCAGATGCGGTCTACATCTCCATGTCACGCTCGAAGGACGAGCCGGTCGGGTTGGTCACGAACTCGAACGAGTAGTACCGGTCCTGCGACTGGTCCGTGATCGTGGACGGGTCCGGGGAGCCCTGGTAGTAGCTCGTGAAGCCCACCTTGGCGTAGCCCTGTCCGTCAGCGAGCCGGACCAAGAGCGTGCGACCGGCCGTGGGGACGACGTAGCCGCCGCGGCCGCTCGGGAATCCGACGTAGGTGTACCAGCCATTCCCGGTGCCGTCACAGACGGCGCGTGGAACGCCCGCCTCCGTACCGCGGGGTCCCCGGACGTCTGGGCACGGCGATTCGCCGTCGCGACGGTACGTGAAGTCGTTGGCGAGCGCGTCCTCGACGTCGTCGAACGCCTCGGGCACGACCACACCGAGCGCGGCGCCGGGGCCGCTCGAGCCGCCGTTCAGGATGATGTCCGTGCCGTTGAAGCCGATGTCCCACCGCGTCGAGGCCAAGTCGGCCCGCTCGGCGTCGTCGTAGCTCACGACGATCTCGTTGGTGCGGAGCGAGTAGAGGGTGAAGTTGTTTGTGCCGATCGTTTCGCCTGTCGTCGGGTCGCGCTGGGCCGGGTCCGCCGGAACGTCCTCGGCTGTAGCGCGGACCGGCTCGAAGACCTCGTCCTCGGACGAGTCGCAGGCGGTGAGAGTCAAGGCGAAGATCGCCGCGAAGAGTGGTAAGCGAGTCATTGATGTGGCGGCTTACGGGCCGCCGGTTGTGTTACAGCGAGAGCGTCGCGGCGGCGAAAAAGCGCCGGCCCGCGAGCGTGGGCACGAGCGCCGGGCGCGTCGTGTCCAAAAGGTTGTCGATGCCGAGTTGGAGACGGAGGCCAGTGGCTCCGACCTCGAGGTCGCGGGCGACGGCGAGATCAAAAAGGGCTGTGCCCGGGACGAACTCGTCGTCTCGGTTGGCGAAGCCGTTTCCATCGAGGTCGCGGAGTCCGTAGCGGCTCCGCCAGCGTCCTCGGAGCGAGCCCGTCCAGTCGCCGGTGCGGACGCCAGCGCGGGCCGTGACCGAGTGCGACGAGCGGCCGAACAGGTTGGCGTAGTCGCCCGGAGCCAAGCGGCGGTCCCGGCCCGTCACCGGATCGCGGCCGAAGACCGTCCCGTCCCCAAGCTCGGCCAGCACGTCGAGGTCGCGGGAGCGGAGCCACTGGTAGCCGGCCTGGAGCGACCACGCGCCCACGCCGCGCCGGGCCTCGAGGGTGAGCCCTTCGGTACGGATCCGCTCCAGGTTGACGTAGCTCAGGACTGGCGCCCCGTCCGCCAGGAGGGCGACGGGCTGGACGTCGATCAGATCGCGGACGGCATTGCGAAAAACGCCCGCCGTGACCTCCACGCCAGCGATGGTCGTCTCGACCTCGAGGTTGACCGCGACCGATGTCTCGGGACGGAGCGCATCGAGGGCGTCGCCCGACGTCGCGACCGGCGTGTAACGTCCCTGGGCCTCAAGCCGTGCCAGTCCGTCCTCCAAGCGATCGGCGCCGAAGAGCGTGTAGCCGCCGACGGCGTTCGAGAACTCGAGGTAGAGCTGGCGGAAGTCGGGCGCTTTAAACCCGCTGCCGACCGACAGCCGCACACGCGCGAGGTCGCCACGCACCAAAGCCGCCACCTTCGGACTAACGCGGGTGCCGACGTCGCCGTAGGCGTCCAGGCGGGCACTGGCGTTGAGCGCCACGCGGCGCGTCTCCCAGTCGTGCTGGACGAACGCGAACGCGTTCTCGGCTCGGGGCGCGTTGTCGCCGTAGCGCTCGCCCCCCAGCGCGT
>NZ_JBARYR010000613.1:0-2423 GCF_049648075.1 Rubrivirga sp.
GCGCCGGCCTGGCCTCGAGGGCGAGGACGCCAACCGGGCGGCCCTTTTCTCGGGCGAGTCGCGCTTGCTGCTCGGAGACGCCCGGGCCGCATCTCAGGTCTTAGGCGAGGTCTCGTCCGACAGCCGCTATGCCCGCCGCGCTGCCCTCGCTCGAGGACGGGCCACGCTCCAACTCGGCGATCCCGCGACGGCCGCTGACTACTTCTCGATCGCCCGAGCCGGCTTGGCCGACCGACGCGAGGACGACGCGATCGCTCACGAAGCGGCGTATTACCAAGGCATCGCCTACAAAGCGACCGGGCTGCTGGGCCAGGCCGAGGCTGCCCTCGAGGCCGCTGCCACGCGCCGTCCGGGAGGCGGCTACGCGGACCCGGCCTTGCTCGAGCTCGGCGTCCTGCGCTACGAGCGACGCCAGTACGCTCTCGCGGCTCAGTCGCTTCAAGCGCTGCTCGATGCCAGCCCTCGAGGTCCCTACTCGGGCGAGGCCGCCCGAATGCTCGGCGAGTCTTACGCGGCAAACGGCGACTCCGAACGAGCACGTGACGCGTTCCGGCTCGCGGAGACCTTGGGGACCGCCACGGCCGGGACGCGGGCCGAAGTCGCCTTTCAGGATGCCTACGCCCTCTTCCAGAGCGGTCGCTACCTCGAGGCCACGCCGGCGCTCTTGGACGTCTCCGTGAGCGACCCGGACGGTCCGAGAGCGGGCGAGGCTCGGTTCTGGGCGGGCGAGAGCGCCTTCCAGGCCCGCGAGTACGCCCGCGCCCAGTCCATCCTGGAAGACTTTTTGCGAGACTTCCCAGACCACGGACGGGCCGACGCCGCCCGCTACGTGCTCGCGTGGACCCACTTCCGCCGCCGCGACTACTCCCGAGCCGCAGCCGGCTTCGAGCGGTTCCTGTCGGCGTACACGCGGTCGGGCGAGTTCGTCCCCTACTACGCCGACGCGCTCCTCCGGCTCGGCGACGCCTACTCTGTCCTGGGTCGCTACCAAGAGGCCCGCCTGGTCTACGCCCGCGTCCCTGAGGCCACGCCGACCCGTGAAGGCGGCGACTACGCGCTCTACCAGACGGCCCAAGCCTTCGGACGCGAAGGACGCGGCGAAGACGCGCTCGCGACCTACGACCGCATCCTGCGCGAGTATCCCCAGTCCGAGTTGTTCGCGCAGTCGCTCTTGGCACAGGGCGCCGTCCGATCGGCGCGAGGCGAGGACAGCCTAGCCGTCGTGGCCTACAACCGCGTCCTGCAGGAGCGGCCGTCCAGCGACGCGGCGCCCGCGGCCCTCCTCGGCATCGGCGACGTGCTGACCAACCAGGGCGACTACCGACTCGCCGAGGCCGCCTACCGACGCGTCCTCGAGCGCTACCCCGCCAGCACCCTGGGCGTCGACGCGTTCAGCGGGATCGTCGAGTCTCTCGAGGCTCAGGGGCGTGCCGGCGAGGTCGACCGCGTGTTCGCCGAGGTCGACGCCGGACTCCGGGACATCGAGGCTCAAACGCGGCTCCGCTACGCCCGCGCCCAGGTGGCCCTCGTCGCCGGCGACGACTCCACCGCCATCGTCTACCTCGAGGAAACGCTCGCCGGCTCGCCGACGCCCGACCTCGAGGCCGACGCCCTGCTCGCACTCGCGAGCGCCTACTCGACGTCGGGACGGTCCGATGATGCCGTCCGCGCGTTGCGCCTGTTCCGAGGGCGCGTGCCGACCAGCCCGCGAGCCTCCGAGGCGCAGTTCCGGCTCGCGGAGGCGCTGTACCAAACGGGCGACCTCGAGTTGGCGCTGACCGAGGCGTCCCGGTTCCCCGCCCTGTTCCCCGACGACGTCGGCCGAGCGCCGGACGCCCTCGCCCTCGAGGCCGACGTGTTGACCGACCTCGGCCGCACCACCGAGGCCGACGACCGCCTGAGGCGCATCCTGACGCTCTATCCCGATTCGCTCGCCGCCGACGACGTCCGCGCGGAGCGTCCCGACCTCGAGGACGGCTCGGACCTCGAGGACGGACAGGACCCCGACGCCCCCTAGAGCCATGCGCGCATTTCTCGCCGCCATCGTCGCGCTCGCCCCTGCCCTGGCGTTCGCCCAGCCCAACGACCTCCCGAGCCTGACCCCTCGCGTGTTCGAGAGCCGCGGCACCATCGAGGTCAGCCTGCCGGACATCGAGCGCCAGCCGCTGTCCGGCTTTGGGCCGCCGCCCCGCACGTTCGTCGTCCCCGCCGACCGGGAGTCGATCGCGATCGCGTTCGCGCCGGACCTGAGCACCATCCCCTCGCTGTCCCTCGCGCCGCCGCCCGACCCGGTCATCGAGGTCCGTCCTCGACGGCGACTCCGCATCGAGGGCGGCGGCGGTGCCTACGTCTCTCGCTACGGTCGTCTGGATCTCTCGGGCGCGGGCGCCGCCGGCGAGTTCTTCGCCGACGCGGACTACGAC
>NZ_JBARYR010000614.1:0-6708 GCF_049648075.1 Rubrivirga sp.
CCGGTGACGGGTCCGACCTCGAGGTCGAGACCGCCGACGGAGACGACGCCCCGCGCCGAGGCCGCCGCCGGTCGCGCTCCCGCAAGAGCGACGACTAATGCGCACCGCCCTCCTCAGCCTGCTGCTCGTGACCAGCGCCGCCGCCCAGCCCACCGACCTCGACTGGGCCGGACCGTCCTCGCTCGAGGTCGTGATCGACACCGCCCTCGAGGCCGACGTCGTCTACCTGGGTGAGATCCACGACGACTCGGTCGCTCACGTCGCCCAACTCGCCATTCTCGAGGCCGTCCTCGCGCAGGCCGACCGGCCCGTCGCGCTCGGCCTGGAGATGTTCGAGACCGACGTCCAACTCGTCTTGGACGAGTACCTCGCCGGTCACATCCAGGAGCGCGACCTTCAGGCCGTGGCTCGGCCGTGGGGCAACTACGCGACCGACTACCGGCCGATGGTGGAGGCCGCCAAGCTGTCCGGCGCGCCCGTTCTCGCGACGAACGCGCCGGCTCGCTACGTGCGCCGACTGGCCCGCGGCGAGACGTTGTCCGGCCTCGAGGACGACGCGCTCGCGACGCTTCCTCCGCTTCCGATCGCGCCCGTCAGCCGGGCGACCGAAGCCGCGTTCCGCGAGCTGATGGGGGGCATGGCCGGTCACGGGGGCCCGAGCGTCGACGACATGTTGGCGGCCCAGAACCTGCGCGACGTGTCGATGGCGCACGTTGTCGCGACGTGGCTCGCGCAAAATCCGGGCGGATTGGTGGTCCACGTCAACGGAAGCTTCCACAGCGCCGGCGGCCGTGGCATTCCCGAGCATCTCGAGCGTCGCATGCCCGGTGTCCGGCAACTCGTGGTCACGCTCCAGCCCGACGACGCGGCGGCAGACGCGGGCGACGACTTCGTCGTCCGAACCGGTCAGTAGCCTCGGCCTCGAGGCCGCCCTCTGCTCCGGGTCAAGCGCGCTGCACGACGAAGACACCCCCCCGCGAGAGCGATCGGAACGCCCCGTCCTCGACGAGCGCGTCGACGGCGGACCGTCCGGGGCCAGCGACGAGCAGGACCCCCTGGGCTCCGAGCTCGGGCGCTAAGAGCGCGACGGCCTCGTCGTCCGGCGCGTAGCCGACCGCGATCACGGCGCTCTCGAGATCCGACCCAGCCTCGACGATGGTGATGCGCGTGGTCGCGGGCCTGAACCCGTGCCGCGTCATCGCGTCCTCGAGGTCGGGCTGGCTCTCCGGTGTGATGCCGTAGACCCGGACTTCGCGCGCTGAAATCCGAGCGTCGGCGGCGACGATGGCGGCCCCGCAGTCGCCGACGACGGCCAGTGTGCCCTCGAGGTCAGACTGCTCGGCCTCGATGACGCACTCGTGGAGCTCGGCCAAGGCTCGCGACCCCAGGTCGGTGAGGCCCTCACGTCGGACGGCTGTCACGACGGGCGGAGCCGTCCGCTCCGCGACCACGTCTTGCACGCGCTCCGCGACCGCGCGAGCGATCCGGGCGGGGAAGAGAGAGACGGGAAGGCGGCTGGCCATACTCCAAGCTAGGGACACGGCTCTAGCGCTTCCCTCGAGGACAAGACGGAGAACGTCGGAAGGGGAAGGGCCGGCGCGTCCTCGGGGTCGCGAATTGGTTCCAGCTCAGAAGCGGCCAGATCGAGTTCCCTCCTCATCCGAGGAGGGGGACAGGGGGAGGTCTCCGTCCGTCCTCGAGGTCGCCGCCCGTCCTCGAGGTCGCCGCCCGTCCTCGAGGTCGCCGCCCCGTGCCCGCTACTCCCCATCTCCATCCCGGGCGCCCGGACCTGCCCTGGACCGCCCTCGAGGCCGCTGTATCTTCCCACGGTCCCGCACACGCACGCACGCGCCTATTCCGTCTTCGGCACACGATCCTCTGCTGGCCCCGGCCCGCACCGCCTGACGGTTCTATGCGCTTGCTCGTCCGCCCGCTCGCCGGGCTCTTCCTCGCCGCTCTCCTGGGAGCGCCCCTGTCCGCCCAAACGTGGGGCGAGATCTCCGGCCGCGTCCTCGAGGCCGATGGCCCGATCGTCGGTGCGTCCGTCTTGGTCGAGGGGACCTCGTTCGGGACCAACACCGGCACTGACGGCCGGTACGCGTTCCGCATTCCCGAGGGGCGCTACCCCATCCGTGTCTCGTTCGTCGGCTACACGACCGTCCGCGACACCATCGACGTGCGACGGGGCGAGGTGACCCGGTTCGACGCCGTCCTCGAGGTCGCGACCGGTGACCTGGGCGACGTGGCCGTCGAGGCGACGGCCGATCGAGGCGTCGGCGTCTCGCGGATCGACCCGCGGACCGTGCGCGACATGCCCCTCCCGGTCCAGGACGCCATCCGGGCCGTCAAGACCGAGCTCGGCGTGACGTCCAACAACGAGCTCTCGAACGCCTTCTCCGTCCGTGGCGGCAGCTACGACGAGAACCAGTTCTTTATCGACGGCTTCGAGATCTACCGCCCGCTGCGCATCCGACAGGGCGAGCAGGAAGGGCTCGGCCTCATCAACGGCGACCTCACCAGCCGGATGACCCTGTTCGCCGGTGGCTTCCCCGTCCGCTACGGCGGCAAGCTGGCCTCCGTCCTCGACGCGACCTACGCCGCGCCCGAGGGCGTCCCGACCTCGACGGCCTACCTCTCCACGTTGGACGCCGGCGTCGCCGTGAGCGGAGCGCTGACCGATCGCGTCGGGCTCGCCGTCGCGGCCCGGAGCGCGCGGCCCCAGCGGTTCTTCGCCAGCCAGGAGCTCGAGGGCAGCTACGACCCCAACTTCCGAGACATCCAGGGCGTCGTCGACGTGGACCTGGGCGCCTCGTCGCTGCGGGCCGTCGGGCTCTACGCGCGGCACCGGTTCCGGCTCGCGCCTCAGCAGCAGGAGACGACGTTCGGGATCTACCCGAACCTGGTCCGCACCGTCGCCCGCGACTTTTCCGGCTTGGAGGAAGACGGCTACGACATCGGGTTTGGCGGGCTCCTGCTGAGGACCCAGATCGGGACGAGCGCCTCGATGGAGCACCGCGTCTCGGCGTTCACGACGGACGAATTCGAAGACATCGACATCTCGAGCCGGTCGTCCCTGTTCCGGCGTCAGCAACGGCCAGGCGGCTCGCAGACCGACCTCGACCGGTTGCTCGAGGGCCAGACGGTCCAAGAGAGCACGACCAACAACCGAATCAGCCAGACCGTCGTCACCGCTGAGGGCCGCTACTTGTCGCGTCTCGGTCGGCACAGCTTGGAGGCCGGGTGGAGCGCGCGCCGGCTCGCGTTCGATGACCTGATCAGCGAGCGGACCATCTTCAGAGGCCGAGGCGACGAGGGAGAGCTCATCGATGTCGATGCCAGCGTCCTCGAGGCCGACACGTCGTTCGCGTCGTGGCTCGGATCGGCCTGGCTCGAGGACGCGATCTCGGTCGGCGACAGGCTCACGCTCACGCCTGGCCTCCGCGCCGACTTTTTCTCGTACAACGACGAGTTGACCTTGTCGCCGCGCTTGGGCGCGACGTACGCCGTCTCGGATCAGACGTCGCTGTCGGGCGCCGTCGGGGTGTACCACCAGACGCCGACGTACCGCGAGCTCCGCGGCGACCCGCAGCCGGGCACGTCGCTCTTCCGCACGCTCGACGGCGACATCTCGAGCCCGCGCTCGGTCCAGGCCGTCGTCGGCTTGGACCACTTTTTTACGGGCCGCCGCCTGTCGCTCCGCGCCGAGGCCTACGCCAAGCGGTTCACCAACCTGATCTCGTACGACGTCGAGAACGTCCGCGTGGTCTACTCCGCCGAGAACGATTCCGAAGGCTACGCGGCCGGCGCCGACGTTCAGCTTCGCGGCGAGTTGGTCCCGGGCCTGGAAAGTTGGGTGAGCTACGGATTTCTGTTCACCGAAGAACGGTTCTACACGCCGACCGCGACCGACGAACAGACTCTGGACCGGTTCGCCTCGCGCGGCGGCGGCGACTGGATCCGGCGCCCGACCGACCGCCGCCACAACTTCTCCCTCTTCGTTCAGGACTACGTCCCCGGCGACGACACGTGGCGCCTGCACCTGCGTACGCTGTACGGCTCGCGCCTGCCCACGACGGCGCCGCGCCGCGACGAGGACCGGTCGTTCGACTCGATCACGGTCTTCGACGACGGCCCCCGCAACGCGTCCAAACTGCCGAGCTACTTCCGGTTCGACATGGGCGCGACCAAGCGGCTGGTCATCGGCCGTCTGCCCAGCGGCAGCCCGCTCGAGCTGCTGGCGACGGTCGAGGTGCTCAACGTGTTCGACCAGACCAACACGGTCGCGCAGTCGTGGGTCGAGAGCAACGAGGGCGGCCAGCGCGTCTTCATCGCCGTCCCCACGCGCCTGACGCCGCGGACGCTCAACGTCCGCATGCGGATCGACCTCTAGCGTCCTCAAGGCCGGTACCGGCCTTCACGGCCTCGAGGGCGGGACTCGTCCTCGAGGGAGAAGTCGGCCTTTACGTCCTCGAGGGCGGGATCATCCTCGAGGACGACTACAGCGCCCCGCCGACGAGTGCGGCCGTGTTGCCCAGGTTGTGGGCGACGGTGGGGAAGAGGATGCTGCCCGTCTTGTGCCGGAGCCACCCGTAGGCGATCCCGCCGAGAAACGGGAACGATGCCGAGAGCCAGTCGAAACTGGCCACGCCGTCCTCGACGCCGAAGCCATGCCAGATGGAGAACGCGACCGACGTGATCGCGACGGGCCACCACGAGTCCTCGCCGAAGGATCGGACCAAGAGTGCGAAGAGCACTCCTCGGTAGGCGAGCTCTTCTGCGATTCCCGGCATCGAGAGCTGGAACGCCAGCGTCTCGAGGTCGAACGGTCCGCCGTCGAATGCGAGTCCGATCCCGAAGCTGAACGCTGTGAACAGAGCGGTCGCGATGATGGCCGGGCGGACCGAGCCTTCCCGTTGGCGCAACGTGGCCCCAACCTCTCGCCACGAGAGCGAGCTCATTGCGACGATGACGAGCGAGCCGATGACGCTGAGCACCTTCCCCTCCCAGTTCCAGTCCCCGCCGAACACTCCGAGCGACGGGACCAGAAACGCTCCGACCGTCAGGAGGTCATCGAGGGCGAGCAGCGCTAGGAACGCGAGCGCCGGTCGCCACCGGTTCGACCTCGAGGTCGCGAGCGCGAGTGCGACGAGAGGGGAGACCAGCAGGGCCAAGAGCCCCGCGTTCAGCACGTGGTCCACGTCCGTCAAGGAGGGGCACTCCCGCGACGGCCTCGAGGCCGAAGGAGTTACAGGGTCGTCCTCGAGGCCGCCTCTCCGTTACAGGTCCACGCGGAGGCCTCCGCTCGCCCGGTAGCCCTCGAGCGACGCCCCGCCGACGTTGTCGGCCAGGCCGAGAGTGTACGTGAACGAGCCTCGGAGCTGGACGCCTGGGCTCACCGTCACCACCGGGGCGACGCCGAAGTCGACCAGAAGCTGCTGGTCGGCCACGAACGAGGCGAGCTCGAGGAGGTCGTCGGTCTGTTCGATAGATCCGTAGTAGCGGGCGCCGGCGGAGAGCGCGACGTTCGTCGAGGGCGGCCCGAGCGCTAGGCCGAGGGCGAGTCGCGCCTGGGACGGGCGCAGGTCGCTGACAACGCGGTCGGCCGTGCCGACCGTGCCATCGAGGACGTGCCGGTACCGCGCGAGCAGGCTCCCGCGCGCCACACGCCCTCCGACGACCAGGCGCATCGTCCCAGCGATCTTGTCCCCCGGGCTGAACGTGTTGCCTCCGACCTCGTCGTCCCCGTAGATCACGTACGATCCTTCGAGCGAGAACGTGGACAAGGCGCCGAGAGCGGCGTCAAAGCCAGCCGAAAGCACGACCTCGTCTGCTGGCGTGTAGCTGAGGGAGTCCCCAGCGAACGGCTCGTAAGATGATCGGGCTGAGTAGGCGGCAGCGACTCCAAACGCCGTGCTGGGGCCGGCCGGAAACGCGATCGCGATGCCGGGTGAGATCGCAGCGCCCTGGCCGAGCGACGGGACGGCGAAGGCGAAGTCGTCGGTCGCAATCCGCGTCGAGGTCGCGAACTCGTCTTGCGTCAAGCCAGTCTGTCCCGTCGGCACGTTGCTGACAATTGCGAGGTCCACGATCGCGGTCCCAAGCGCACGTCGGTACCCGACGCCGAGTTGGGTGTCGGCGACGCCGCCGAGCGATGTCAGGCCGTCTCCGCTCACGTCCGCATAGGCCGTTCGGAGAGACAGGCTGAGGCCCGAGTCGAGCGACACGCCGATCTGGACTGGGACGGCGAGCTCGTTGACGGACTCGCCCTCGTTGACCGTGTAGCTCTGGCTCACGACACCGACCTCGGCGGCGACGTTGGGCGAGAGCTGAGCCCAGGCCGGCGAGACGGAGAGAGCGAAGAGGAGGGCGCCGCAGCGCCAGGCGAAGGCGGTCATGCTATCGGAGGCGTGTGACGCGGGTGACAGCGGTGCCGAGATCGGACCGCAAGCGGATGAGGTAGACGCCAGCCGCAACGGCGCCACCGGACTCGTCGGACCCGTCCCACTCGGCGAGGTGCGACCCCGCTTCGAGGTCGTCCTCGAGGACGCGGCGGACGACCCGGCCGAGCACGTCGACGACCTCGACCTCGACGGGACCCGGGGCCGCGAGGGCGAACGGGATCGAGACGCGGGCGGCCGAGGGGTTGGGACGGGCCGTCCCGAACGACGGGCCAAACGCGGTATCGCCACCGGGCTCGCCCTCGAGCCG
>NZ_JBARYR010000615.1:0-1960 GCF_049648075.1 Rubrivirga sp.
GGTCCGCCCCGCGTGCGCGTCGAGACGGCCGTCGAGGGCGAGCACGTGGCGGTGCGCGTCCGCGACAACGGGCCGGGCATCGAGGCGGGTCTCCAAGACCGCGTCTTCGAGCCCTTCTACACCACCAAGCCGCCCGGAGAGGGGACCGGGCTCGGGCTCGCGCTCGCCTACGACGTCGTCGTGGGTCGCCACGGCGGCTCGATCTCGATCGACAGCGTCGTGGGCGAGGGCACGATGGTCACGCTCTCGCTCCCCGCCTCGGCGCGTGGCCAGCCGCGTGCCGAGGCACCCCTCCAGGCGCCCGTTCCGGAGCGCACGACCGACCGAACTCACTCTCCATCCTCGCCATGACCCGCACCCTCTTCGCTCTCGCGGTCCTCGCCGCGATCGCCCACCACGTCCTCCAGCCCATCGAGATCGACCTCGACGGACTGAGCGCTGACGCCCCCGCCTGGGTCGACCAACTGGTCGGCCGCAATCCCTAACCCCACGCAACCGCCCGGCCTCTTGCTGACGGCGAAGCGCCGCTGGCGCCGCGCCTCGACTCCCCCCACCCCGTTTCACCCCAGACCCATGACCCGACCGATTTCCTCCCGCCGCACACCGCGCGCGCTTCTGGCGACCCTGTGCGCCGCCCTCTTCGTCCTCACCGGCTGCGACACCTCCGACGTCGTCGACGAGCCAGCGCGCACCGTCGTGACCGCCTCGGGCGACATCACCGCTGACCTCGCGGCCTTCCGCACAATCCTGGGCGACTCGCTCAACAAGACGCCCGGCACCACGACGGGCCGACGCGAGATCGACTGGGACGCCGTGCCCGCTGCGTTCTCCGACAATGACGCCTTCCCCGGCGACTTCTTCAACCTCACCGACCCCGACGGCCCCAACGCCCGCAAGCGCGGCGCCGTCTTCGCGACGCCGGGCACGGGCTTCCGCGTGAGCGGCACCGACCTGGCCGACATTGACCCGTCGTACGACGCCCAGTTCGACGCCTTCAGCCCCACCAAGACGTTCGTCGCGGCCGGCAGCGCCGTCACCGACGTGACGTTCCAGCGGCCGGGCGAGGCGACGGCCGCCGCCGTCCACGGCTTCGGCGTCGTGTTCTCGGACGTGGACGTGGCGGGCGCAGCGACGGTCGAGTTCTTCTCGGCCGCTGGCAGCCTGGGCCGGTACGCGGCGCCCGTCGCGCCCCAGGGCATCTCGCTCGTCGGGGTCCACTTCCCCGACGACGACGTGGTCCGCGTGCGGATCGTATCGGGAGGGGGCGCGCTCGGCGCCGGAGTCCACGACGTGAGCGACGGCGGCTCGGCGGACTTGGTCGTGATGGACGACTTCCTCTACGACGAGCCGCGTGCGCTCTGACCACGCCCCGAGTCCTTCCACCTGCCGGGCCGGGCACCATCTGCGCGCCCGGCCCGGTTGTGTTCACGGGACTTCGCCGTGCGCCGCCCGGACCTCGGGCGGCGGGCCATAGCCGCGCGTGTCCGCCAGAGGCCGCTCGTTGAAGAAACCGTGACCGACTTGGGAGCCCAGCCCGGTCTCACGTCACGGGTTGCGAGCCCCGGCCCTGGGGCTTCTGGCCTATCCACCCGCCGTCGTTCCCATGCGTGCTTTTCTCCTCTCGCTCGTTCTGCTTGCCGCCGTCTCCGCCCGCGCACAGGACGCGCCGCTGGCGCCGCGTCTCGACGGCCTGGGCGATTTCTCACGCGCGGTTGACACCGACGTGCCCCTGGCGCAGCGGTTCTCGGACCAGGGGATCGTGCTCTCGTTCGCCTTCAACCACGCCGAGGCCGTCCGCGCCTTCCGCGAGGCGCAGCGGCTCGACCCGTCGTGCGCGATGTGTGCCTGGGGCGAGGCGCTCGCGCTCGGCCCCCACGTCAACGCGCCGATGAACGCTGAGGACGCGGCGCCGGCCTGGGCGGCGCTCCAGCGCGCGCGGTCGGGGTCCGAGCGACTGCCC
>NZ_JBARYR010000616.1:0-6764 GCF_049648075.1 Rubrivirga sp.
GGCGGTGGCGCCGTCGGGGACGTCGAGGGTCTGGACGTCGTCGGCGGCGTCGGATTCGGCGAAGAGGGTAGTCATCTGATAAGGGGGTGGTTTGTGGAGCGGGCCCTTGCTGCGTCCGCTGCGATCGTGCCCGGCCAGGGAGGCTTGGGGCTCAGCATCCAGGTTGCCGCCCACCGCGCACCGGTTACTCGCCGTCTCGATCTTTCTCCGCCAGCGCGTGGGACGGTCGCTCCCTTTTTCTGCCGACGCGGTAACCAACAGGTCCCGGCTGGCAACCTGGATGTGTCACCGGCCCTTGCCTGCCGTCTCTTTCCACGTGCCCCCCGCCCTGTATGGACACCTCCGCCGCCACCCTCACCGCCCACGATCTGCTCGTTACGTCTCTGGAGACGAACGCCGACCGCATCCGCGGCTACCTCTACTCCGACTTGAGAGGTCGCCACCGTTCGGGGCGGCTCGACGTCCCCCCAACCCAAGAGGTGACGTGGGACCTGTTCGGCGACGTGGCCCGCGTGACCCTCGAGCGCGCCGACACGTTCGACGTCACGAGGGATCCGCTGGGCTGGCTGCTTGGGATCGCGCAGCGGGTCGTCCAGGGCCACGTCCGCGACACCTACCGCGACGTCAAGCGACGGCGCGACCCCGACGCCTTCAGCACGGTGCCCTTGGAGCAATCGCAGCCCGACGGGACGGCCCTCGACCTGAGCGATCTGTACGGCGGCACCGACACGCGCGACGCCGAAGCGGCGCGCCTCGACGCCGAGACGTATCTGGCCCGGCTCCCGGACGACCAAGCCGACATCCTCCGCCGTCACCACGCAGACGGAGAGCCGTTGGCAGACCTGGCACGTGAGGCCGGGTGCAACGAGAACGCGATGAAGGCCCGCCTCTTCCGCGCCCGCGCCGCGATGCGCGCGCTGATGCACGAGGGCTAGGCCCCCCTTTGACCAACCGACGCTTCTACCCCACGCTTCCGACCCTGACATGACCCAGACCCACCGACTCTACCTCACCGAGCAGTTCGTAGCGTTTCTCGACGCGGGCCGCCCGGACCTCACCGCACCAATCATGGAGGCCGCCGAGCACGACCCCGAGCTCGCTCAACTGCTGGGCGACGTCTCGCTCGGAATGGCCGAGGACGACGG
Organism: Rubrivirga sp.; assembly: GCF_049648075.1. Classification (GTDB taxonomy): domain Bacteria; phylum Bacteroidota; class Rhodothermia; order Rhodothermales; family Rubricoccaceae; genus Rubrivirga. The sequence goes on from NZ_JBARYR010000616.1 coordinate 1,146, forward strand.
CCTACGTGCTGATCCTGGAGACGCCGACCGGACCCGGTCGGTCGTCGCCCTCGCCGCAGCGTCCGCGTCGAGATCCGCCGACCCCGACGGCGGAGACGTCCACCCCCACCCGTTCATGACCCTCGCCGTCCACAACACGGGGAAGCGGCCGAGCGAGATCGCCGACGCGCTCGGAGCCACCGTCGAGTTCATCGACGACGCCAACGACTACCCTGAGGTGGTGGGCCGCCCCACCGTTCTCCGTTTCGTGGATCTCTCGGCCGAGCGGCTCGGGATGCCTTACGGGCCGTCCCTGTACGCCTTCGAGCACAACCGCCCCATGAGCGCGATGGCCGCATCGCGGGACGGGGCCGCAGACCCCACGCCGCCTACGTTCGACGAGATCATCGCCCGGTCACAGATGACCGACGAGGACGCCCAGCAGTGGCGGTCGCTGCACGCCGAGGGCGGGGACCCCTCATGAGATCGCTCCTCAACGCCCGACGCGACGGTCTGGCGCTGCGTCTCGCACTAGACCCAGACCTCGCACTCGGCCCGCTGGCCTTATACGACCGCTTGGTGGCCTACTTGTGGGACACACACCGCGTCGAGGCCAAAGCCGTCGTATCGGCGAAGGTGCGGGACGGGCGGGCCGAGGTAAAGGGGCCTTGCTTGTTCTACAACATCGAGCTCGACGCGGACCCTGTTCTACGGGTCCGCGTCATCGCCCACGAGGTGGGCCACGTCGAGCGGCACGACCGGCTCCGCCGACTGGACGCCGAGCCGGACCCGACGACGAGCGGCACGTATACGACCAACGAGCGGGTGCCCGCCGTCGCGCGGTACACCCGAAAGAGCCGGGAGGAGTCGGAGGCGGATGCGTTCGCGTTAGAGTTCGCCTGCCCCGCGGACGCGGCAATGCGAATGTGGAGAGGCGGCCTTCCCGACACCAAGTCTGTGGCTGCCGCGCTCGGTGTGGCCCCACGCGTCGCCCGCGCGCAACTCGTTGAAGGGCTGTATCGGTCCGTAACCGGGACGCCCCTCGACGTTCCTCCGCCCGATCCGTGGACGGCTGCCCTCAACGAAGACCAAGGACCCGCGGCGGCCCACGACGCAGGGCGCCTCCGGGCAGATGAGCCAGCTCGACGTCCAGCGCTGGTCGTAGCGGGTCCGGGGTGTGGGAAGACGACCACGCTCGTGGCTCGTGCGCTCTGGGCGGTCCAGCAGGGAGTGGAGGCGGGCCTCGACCCCAACGACTCCGCCAAGAAAGTGCTGGCGCTGACATTCAGCAACGAGGCCGCCGGGGAGTTCGCGTCCCGGATCACCGCCGCCGCTGCCAACGCGGGAGTCTCGGAGGAGACGGCAGGGAAGGTGACCGCGACGACGTTCCACAGTTTTTGTCGGATGCTGCTGAGCCAGCACGGCCACCGTCTAGACCCGGTGGTGGACGAGTCCGCCCCAATCTTGGGCGAGGCCGCCCAAGAGGTCTTGATCCTGCACGTGCTCGGGGACGCCGACGCCGACGCAATCCTCGACCTCAAAGACCTCCAGGGCACGGCGGCGTCCGTACGTCGCCACCTCGACTACCTCAAGCAACGGCTCGACCCCGCCGGTACGCCTTGGTCGCCCGCCGCCTTCCGCACCCACGTCGAGGCCCTCCCGGAAGATGAGGACGGGCGGGCGTCAGCTCTGGCCCTCGGGTCGGTCTTTGAGGAGTACGAGGCCGCGAAGCAGCGTGCGGGGGCGCTCGATTTCTCGGACCTCATCTCGCTTTCGCTGACCCTGTTCGAGACCTGCCCGGACATCCGGGATGCGTACCGGTCCCGGTTCGCGCACGTGGTCGTGGACGAGTTTCAAGACGTGTCGCGCGCGGTGAGCGCGCTGCTCCAAGAGCTCTGCGGCCCAGACAACCCACCGTGGGTTGTCGGCGACCCCAACCAGACGATCTACCAGTTCTTGAACGCGGCGCCCGAGAACGTGACGGAGTTCGGGCAGGCGTTCGATGAGCCGGAGGTCTACCGGCTGCGTCACACGTACCGATCAACGGCGGAGGTCATCAGGGCAGCGAACCAACTGGCGACGCTACTCGGGGACCCCGACGCGGAGGGACCCGCTTGCGAAACGCACCTGGTAGCCGGCGCGGACGTCTCCCCCCTCCCCGGTGGCCCGACCGTCACCGTCGCCGTTGCCGCATCGGACCGCGCCGAGTACGAGGGGGTCGCGCGCCAAGTCGCGGAGTGGGTCCGGCGGGGGGCCGCCCCGGAGGACATCGCCGTCCTGTGCCGTAGGAACGTGGACGTTCGCGACGTGGTGCTGGCGCTGGCCGACCACCAGATCCGCGCGGTCGCGGCAGGACTGATGACGCCCGAAGGAGCGGCCGGTGACCTGGCCGTTGTCGCTACGCTCCACGACGGCGGGTCGGCCGCCCGGCGCGCCGGGCTCGCGCGCCTCGCTCACGCTCTCGGGCGTCGTCGGTACAGCCCAGACGAGATCGACGCGGCGGTCGCTGACCTCTGCTCGTTGGTCGCTCGAGATGGGGGCGTGGGCGCCCCGGCGGGGGACGCGTCGGCCCTCGTCACGGAGGTCGTCTCGACGCACGAGGCCCTGGCCTGCGAGACGTTCTTCGGAGACGCCTTCGACATGATGGCCGCGTTTCTCTTCGACGCGAGCGACTTCCTCCGACGGCTGCTCGACGACGTCGAACGGGGGGCGCCTACGGCCGACGACTTGGGAGAGGTGATCGCGACGCTCCGCCTGTCTGAGTCCCTCACGGCCCTTTCGCAGGCGGCGGCGCACCGATCTGGAACGTCATCAGAAGGTGACGCTGACGAGCGAGCCCGCTCGCGCCGCCAATCCCGGCGCGTGTTCGGGGACCACCTCCGCCAGCGGCTGACGGACGCGACGCCGACGGCCCGGACGCCGCAGAGGATCGAGGGGGCCGTTCAGGTCATGACGTGCCACGCCGCAAAGGGGCTGGAATTCCCGTGCGTGTGCGTCGTCGGTCAGACGCGCCCTCAGTTCGGGGGCAAGGCATACCCGTACTTCCCCTCCAACCTTCAGCCCCCTACTGAGCAAGAGGACGAACAGGCCAACGCGCTCTTGTTCGTCGGGGTAACCCGAGCGGAGCGCGCGCTGGCGGTGTCGTACGCGGAGGCCAAGTCGGTCGGCGGACGAGCGCGGACACCCACCCCGCTCCTCCTCCGGTGGACCGAGGGCTACGGAGTGCCCGTCGAGCGCTGGGAGGAGACCGCACGCGACGAGGAGTCGTCGGTGCCCTTCGGGCCAGTGTGGGGCCGCCGACCGAACGCCCGTTTCGACCCTAGAGACCTCGACAGCGGGTCGTGCGCACTCGACGCCTACATCCGGAGTGTGGCCCGGGTGCGGCTACCGGAGGGGTCCCCTCCCCTCTACCCCCGGTTTCTCGCGGCCGTGCGGGGTGCCGTCGGCCGGTGCGTCCCCCACGCCTATGCGCTGGGCCGCCCGCTCCTACCGCACGAGGCGGAAGCCCATCTCCAGGGCACCTGGGGCGCCGTCGCGCTAGAACACGCTGACCACCCCCACCGAGACCTATTCGACCGGTTCGCCCGCCGTGCTGCCTTGGGCTTCGCAAGGGCTTTCGAACCGTCGGCTCAGGAGTACAGACCGATCGACCTCCGAGCCTTGGCCGCAACGGCTGACCCCGGCGTGACCGTCCCGCTCAAGCTCGCCGCTGCGTACACCGACGGAGGCCGGGCGGTCGCGATTCTGGTTCGCGTCGAGTCGTACGCCCGGAGCTTGTCGGCGGACGGATCGGGGGTCTTGTGGAGCAAGATGTCCTCGTCTCGCAGGCTCCCTTTCGTCCTCCTCCGCGATCACCATCCCGACTTGGTGCCGAAGGTGTACTCGATCACTGACGACACCCTGTACGACTTCAAGTTCGGTCCCGGTGCTAGCGTCGCGAAGACGTCTGCGCAAGCCGCGAGCGCCTTGGAGGCGATGATAGACGGGGAGTACGCAGCGTCACCGAGCGCGTGGTCGTGCGATCGGTGCAGGTCACGCACCGTCTGCCCCCACTGGCTTCGTTCTGAAACGGGGTGAGGCCCCTACGCAGGAAATGGAATTAGGCTTCCGCTGGTCGGCCTTATATGGGGGGTCGGGTCCTCAACCCGTTCGTGAGGCCGTGGCGGGTCGCCGAGATGCAACCCCGCGCCGCTGGCAACTCGGAGGAAATCACGTCCTGTGAGCGCTACTCCGAGGACACGCCGAGCGCTCCGAAGGGAGGAATCACGCAGATGGTCCGGGACCCGACGCGGTTGGTCGCGACCTGAGCGAGCACGTCGGATGTCGGGACGGCCTCGCCCTCGGCGTAGGCACGGGCGTAGACGGCCTCGGTACGCGAGAACGGGACCCGGTAGTCGCCCTCGCCCTCGGCGGCGTGGGTCTGCACGATCGGCCCGTCGAGCCGGAGGAGCGCGACGAGCTGGTGGTCCCCGAAGACCGCTCCGTAGCCGAGGACGAAGGGGGAATCGCCGTGGCCAGGAATGTGAGCTTCAGGCCCCCGGAGACGGAACGTGACTTCGGGGTCCGGGCCTTTCAAGGAGGGCGCTCCGGCGGTCCCCATCATCGCCGCCAGCATGACGCTCGCATCGGGATCGCCGAAGAGCTCGGTTGGGGAGATCTCGACGGTGTCCTCGATCTCGAACGCTCGCGCCAACCCCCACGCGAGGTCGAGGCGGACGAACGCCTGCGGGACGACCCACCCGCACGGCGGGTGGTCGGGGCGGAGGTCCGGGCGGAAGTGGAAGACCACTCCGTCGTCGCGGGTCACGGCGAGGTCAACGTCGTGCCCTCCCTGGGCGGCTTCGGCCAAGAGCCGGACGGTTTCGAGAGCGTCGCGGACCCTCCTGAGCGGGGCACGCTCGTCGGCAGACGCCATCCAGAACGAGACCTCGGCGTGGGGTCCGCGGGCGCGGAGCTCGAACACGTCGGTCTCAACCCGGAACGGGACGCGGTCGTGGCCGAGGGTCTCGGCCACGGTCGGGCCGAACAGGTGGGGGACGCGGAGCCTGCCAGGGACCGAGATCCGGCGCCCGAGGTCCGGGGCCGACACGGTGACTGTGACGTCGGACGGCTCGGGGAGATCGGCGAGCGAGAACTCGCCCGCTGGGATGTCCGCGACGGGCTCGGCGCCCAAGAGACCGAACCGGAGGGGGCGGAGCCGGAAGCCGCCGATGGGCGCCGACGGCGCGAGACCGATCTCGACCTCGGCGAGGCGGACGGCCGCGTCGGAGCCGGAGACGAAGAGGCCTGCCACCATCGGCCCCTCCTCGAACCCGGCCTCCTCCAGGAGCGCGGACTTCCAGCGAGCGTAGGCCGGACCGGCGGGGGCCACGTCGAGCGAGCCGAGGAGGGCCGAGCCGGTGAGCGCGTTGAGCTCGTGGTCCGTCCCGTACGGGACGGACATTCTGGAGCGGTGGAGAGCTTTGCCAGGCGTGTTCTCGACGCGCCAGCGCCGTTCGAGGACGCGGCGGACGAGGGCACCGTCGATGTGGACGACGAAGGCGCGGGAGGGGCGACCGTCGGCGAGTTCGACGACGGCGACGAAGGCGGGGTCCGGCGTCTCGGCGAGCCGGATGAGGTTCGAGAGCCGGACGTCAACGC
>NZ_JBARYR010000617.1:0-4080 GCF_049648075.1 Rubrivirga sp.
GGCTCGACGGTGCGGACCGGCGGCGGCGGGTCGCCGGCCGGGATCGGCCCGAAGTAGCGCTCGGCCCACTGCCGCGCCTGCACCGGGTCGATGTCGCCGACGACGACCGAGACCAGGTTGTTGGGCACGTAGTAGGTCTCGTAGAAGGCGAGCGCCTCGGTCCGCGAGATCGTCTCGAGGTCGGCCATGTGGCCGACGACCGGGCGGCCGTACGGGTGCGCCTTAAAGGCGATCGTAAAGAACTCCTCCAAGAGCCGGCCGATCGGGTTCGACTCGGTCCGCAGGCGGCGCTCCTCTTGAACGACGTCGCGCTCCTGGTAGAACTCGCGCAGGACCGGGTTTAGGAAACGGTCGGCCTCGAGGGCGAACCACAGCTCGGCCTTGTTGGACGGGAGCGAGAAGAAGTAGTCCGTCTTGTCGAAGTTGGTCGTCGCGTTGAGGCCGGTGGCGCCCTCGCGGCTGATGATCTGGTCGAACTCGTTGTCCGTGGTCAGGTCCTTGGCGGCGTCGCGGGCGGCGATGAACGCGGCCTCCAGTCTCTCAAGCTCAGTTTCAGAGGCGCCGCCCAAGCGGGCGTCGCGGAAGGCGAGGTAGGCCTCCTCCTCGGCCTCGAGGGCGGCGAGCTCGGCCTCGAGGTCGGTCGTGCCGATGGTGGTGGTGCCCTTGAACGCCATGTGCTCGAACATGTGGGCGATCCCCGTCTGCCCGACGGGCTCGTCGACGGAGCCGACGTCGGCGACGGTGTAGAACGAGACGACGGGCGCGTCGCGGCGCTCGACGATGACGAACGTCATGCCGTTGTCGAGCGTGAACTCGGTGACGTTCGGCTCGAAGGTGTCGAGAAGGCTCTGGGCGCTCGCCGTGGGTGCAAGAAGCAGGGCGAGGCCGAGAGCGGCGGAGGTTAAGAAGCCTAGGCGCATCGTGGAGTCAAGGAGTGGGGAGGACGCGCGTCCTCGAGGTCGGTGTCGCAGACGTGGAGACTACGGAAGGGTTGCGCGGTGAGCAATGGAAACGGGTGAGGACATGTGTGCCTAGAAAGCGTCGTCCTCGAGAAGGCGGCGCCCTCGAGATAACAGACCCACATCCGCGTCATCCCCGCGCAGGCGGGGACCCAGGATGTGCGAAGCTCCCATGCCTTACCGCTCGGCTCTGACGTCCGAACGTGCGTCGGTTCACCCTCGAGGTCGGTTCACCCTCGAGGTCGGTTCACCCTCGAGGTCGGTTCACCCTCGAGGTCGGCACTCTGGACTGGCTGCGCCGTCGCTTCGCGGTCGCGGGAACGACGTTGGGCCGTGGTTACGAGGCCAGCAAACGCCCCCGAAGCCAAACGCCGTCCTCGAGGACGGAACGGCCGACGTCGAGCGCCAGACGGGCGCCCGGGTTACCCCATCGTTCGGGGCCGCTCTCACTGGGTTCGTCGCTGAGGCGAGCCTGGTCGAGGCGGCCGATCTCGCGGCCGATCCCCGCGTCTCACCAGACCTCACGCGCCCGTCCCGAGCGTTCGGGGCGGCACGCGGCGGTGTACAGGGGCGGGGTCGTGCGTCGCCACGGCTACTCTTCCAACCCCGGGGACCGTCCCCGCGGGAGGCGCGGGCGCCTCGTCGTCAGAGACGTTCGAGCTCGACGGCGCGTGCTCAGCGCCTTCCGCGCAGGGACCGTTTGGCCGTCCTCGAGGACGAGGGATTTAGTTCTGGGTCATGACGGTCTCGGCGAGCAGCGGCAGGTAGCGCCCGTACAGTTCGCCGACCGCCTCCGGCCCATCCCTGTTCTCGGCAAGCTGCGTGAGAAAGCGGGCCTCACTCGGGCTCGTCTCCCACGTCAGCTCTTCCGTGTCGTCGCCCACCCCAGAGAGCCGATCTCATCTCGGTCGACGTGCGTCTCGCCGAGCCCACGTCCTCGAGGGGCACTCCCATCGAGGACGCGGCGGTCGTCGTCTCTAGTCGACGCGCTCGAACGCGACGCCGCGCACACGCCCTGCGTTGTCCGCGCTAAAGCCCGTGACCGCGCCCTCGTCGTCCCGCTCGAAGGCGACGCCTGTGACACGGGTGCCACCGGTGAACGCGTCGCCGTTGGCGTGCGAGAGGGTCACCGGCTCCCGCATCCGCCGCGTGCTCAGCGAGAGCGCGCCGTCCTCGAGGGCGATCGTGTAGAACGTCTCGATCTCGTCGCTGTAGTACCGGCCGACGTAGTCCGCGAGCGGGGCGGCCTCCGCCGAGACCTCGACGCGGCGACCGGTGAACCCAGGGCCTTGGTGGAGGGTCATGGTCTCGACCGAACCGTCGGCCTCGACGTCGAACGAGAGTTCGGCACCCACGATGGGGATGAAGAACCGGGCGGGGCCGATCGGCACGATCTCTGCCTCGGGCTGGCCCGTCGGCTCGGCGTAGTAGCGGTCGCCCTCGCGGCGGAAGGTGACGTTGAGGCCCACCTGCTCTACCTCGTAGGTGCCCGCGAACGCGTCGAAGGACTCGGGGTCGAAGTCGGCCGGGTCGAAGTCGCCGGCGTCCGTTTCTTCCTCGGGCGCCAGGTGCTCGGCGAAGAACGCCTGCGCGATGTCGGTCACGGAGCCCGGACCCGACGGTGAGTTGGTGTGGATCACCACCCCAGACTCGATCTCGGGGAAGTACCAGAACAGCGAGCGGTGCGCGGTGTCGGCTCCACCGTGCTGGAGGCGTTCGAGCCCACGCCACTCGTCGAGGAACAGGCCCAAGCCGTAGTCCGTCGAGTCGCCGTCGGCCAGGACGTAGGAGGTGGTCAGCTCGCGGATCGCGTCCGGCCCGCCAACGGTCGCGGTGCGGTAGTTGTCCATCCACTTCGCCAGGTCGCGGGCGGTCGTGTAGACGGCGCTCGCGCCGAGCCCGGCGCCCAGGTCGCGCGCTTCTCGCCAGCCGCCGTCCTCGGACGCGAGGTAGCCTTGGGCGCGGCCGGGGATGATCGTCGTGGGGTCGGCCCGGACCGTGCTGTTCGTCATGCCGAGCGGCTCGAAGATGGCCTCTCGGACGAAGTCCGGGAAGCTCTGCCCGCTCACGCGCTCCACGATCTGCGCGGCCAGCCCGTAGCCGGTGTTGTTGTAGTTGAACACGGTGCCCGGCGCGTCCTGCAACTCGGGCTGCCGCTGTACGATCTCGACGAGTTGCTCCGGCCGGGTCTCGTCCTCGAATCCCTGGCCGGTCATGCCCAGCAGATTGAGGAACTCGCGGTAGCCGCTCGTGTGGGTGAGCAGGTTGCGGATCGTCACGGTCTGCCCGAAGTCTTTCAGCTCGGGGATGTGCTCGCGCACGTCGTCGTCGAGGTCGAGGTCGCCGCGTTGGGCCAGGAGCAAAACGGCCATCGCAGTGAACTGCTTGGACGTGGAGCCGATGTTCGTCGGCGTGTCGAGCGTGTAGGGGACGCCGTGCGTCAGGTTGGCCTGCCCGAACGTCTCGCCGAACACGACCTCGCCCCGTCGCAGAACGGCAACGACCGCGCCGGGCGAGTCGTCGCGGTCGAGGGCGGCGAACTGCTGCCGGACGATGCCTTGGGGCGTCGTCGCGGCGGCCTCGACGCGGTCGAGCGTGATGCTGTACGCGCCCGTCGCGCCCAGGAAGGGCGTCACCGTGACGGTGTAGTCGCCGGCGGCGTCGGTCGTGAACTGGAACAGCTCGGGGCCGCGCGCCGGGTCGTCGAACGCGCGGAGTTGCGTGCCGTCCGGCCCGGCGACGGTGACGACGACGTCGACGGTGTGCTGGAAGGCGTGGCCGAGCACGAACTGGTCCGCCTCAAGGGCGAGCGTGTAGGTGTCGGAGCCGTCGGCTTCGAGGTTGCCGTCGAGGGGTTGGCCGGGCACGAGCGCCGTTTGTGCGACGGCGGGCAGGGCCAGGGCGAGGAGTCCGAGGAGGAGGAGGCGATGCATGACTACGGGGTGTTGAATGATGGAGTCGATGACGGAGGCCGGCTCGGTTCTCTGTCCTCGCGAGGAGCGCGGCGACCTCGGCGCTCGGGATTGCGCCACTGGCGGACGCGCTCCGCCAGTCCGGCGCGCGGCGCCAGTGGCTCGGGCCAGACCGATGCGCTCGACGACCGAGCTCGCCTGAGCTCGGT
>NZ_JBARYR010000618.1:0-5302 GCF_049648075.1 Rubrivirga sp.
CCAATACTTCGCCCCGGTGAGGTAGTGAACCTCCCAGCCGTCGTCGGCCTCGGGCGGAGCGATCTCGGGCAGGCGCCGCGCCGCCTCGACCATCTCGCGGCACCCCCGCTCGGTCCGGCGCTGCTCCAGCGGCCCGCCCTCAAGAATAGACGCGCGGACGCGGCCGACCGGCGTGTGATACGCCACGCGGAGCAGCCGACCCAGGCCGGCGCGGCGAGCGAGCGTGCGGAGGGGAGAGTCAGACATCAGATGGGGCGGAAAAGTCGACGGGCGAGGTAGCCGTTAAGCACACCGGCGCGCCCGCCCCCATACGCGACCGCGAACGACGCCCACGTTGGGTACGTGTGTCGGTCCCGGCGGACGGCCCGCAGCAGAAGCGGGAGCCCAACTTTGGTGTCGCGAGCAAGCTCCCACCGGGTCATCCGGGCCGCCTCGCCGTGCGGGTCGATCTCCGGCAACCGCCAGCCGTAGTCCCACGCCCGGCGCCACCAGTACGCAACGTGCATTTTGGCGGGCGGGACGTAGTGGAGCATCTCCATGTCGGGAAGGAAGACGGCCCGAGCGTCGGGGTGCCCGGCGTAGTACTGGAGTTGGAGTTGAGTCTCCTCCCCAAGCCGCAGCGTGTTGCCGACCATCCCAAGCGCGGGGTCGAAGCCGCCCATGTCGCGGAGCAATGCGGCCCGCCACCCCATGTTACCGCCCGAGAAGCACGTCCCAACGGGCTGGAGCCCGGCCTCAAGATCGAGGTGCGCGCTCCCCAAGTTGTCGTCGAACCAATCCGGCTTGGGGTCAAGGTAGAAGGGTCGGTACGGCCCCCCGAAAAAGTCCGGCGTCCACCGGCCGATCCCGTCCTCGATGGCTGCGATCCAGCCGGGGAGAGGCTTCGCGTCGTCATCGAGGAAGACGAGATACTCGGTTTCGCAGGCCTCAAGGGCGGTATTCCGGGCGTGGCTCAAGCCGAGTTGGCCCTCACGAACGTAGGCGAGAGGCAGATCCACTCCATCGGCCACGCGGGCCGTGTCGTCCGTAGACGCGTTGTCGACGAGTACGACGGGGACGGCCCGGTCGCCAATCGAGGCGGCAAGGGCGTCGAGGCAGAGCCGAAGCAAGTCGGCCCTATTCCGGGTGCAGATGGCAACGGTGAACCTGGGGGCAGTCATAGTCCCTCAGCGAGAACGCTGTAATGAGCCGAGACCTGGCGGTCGGAGAGTCCCTGGCGTGGAGCAACTCGCTCGCTCACAAACCCACAGACAGCGATGGCATGGCAGCAGAGTTTCATCGCGTAGGAGCCGGTTGTCGCAGGACTGTCGTAGCGTGACCTGCCGCCCGAAGGAACGCATCTACGGCTGCGTCCGGAGTCATTGCCGAGGAAAGGACAGGGTGCTTGTCAAGGGTAGGCCTCGGAAGTTCACCGTGCCATGCGCGGACGAGCGCTTGCGCCAACACATCAGCGTCCCCGATGGGGACGAGAGCACCGTCTATGCCGTCGCGGACGAGTTCGTCTACGCTGGCTCCGTCCGAGCCGACGACGGGGACACCGAACAGCAAGCTCTCGATGACCGTGTTAGGGAGGTTGTCAGCACGCGTTGGGAGAACCGTCGCGACAGCGCGCTGGAGGACGGCGTAGAGGTGCGGCTTGGCGAGCCCGTTGATCCAATGGACCTGACCGACCCGTTCGCCCCACAACGCCTGCCATCGCTCCATCTCAGCAGGGTCAGCGCCGCCGGCCCAGACCATTGCAAGGTCTGGAGCCTCACGCCACGCGAGCGGGAGCGCTTTGGCGAGCACATCAGTCCCCTTTCTGACTCGGAGACTTCCAAAGTGGAGGAGGTACCGATCAGGCAGGGCATCAGGAGGTTCCGAGGCCGCCTCCACCTCTACGAGAACCGGGGGCCGGATGACACCTACGTCATAACCGAACGTCTCGCGATAGTAGTCCGCAACGAACTGGCTGGGCGCGTAGGCGACGTCCGCTCGGCGGATCGCCGCCCGCTCCAAGGCTGCCTTCCACCGCTCGCTGCGATTCTGATGCACGCCATCAACGCGCATGAAGTGATCGGCCGCCCAACTGCACCGGACGAGGTGCGTTCGCCGGGGGTCAGGTCGGACGAACAGACCGACGGCGTTGAAGTCGCTACTCTGAACGATGTCGAATGGGGCGGCGGCGTCACGAGCGTGGAACGCCGCCGCCACCCTCCTCGCGGAGTAGGCGAGCCGGGCGGGAGGGATTCCCGCGTATAGCCGGAGGTGCCCAGCGATGCGAGTGAGGGCTCGAAATGGGAGGCCCCGGGTCGGCCACGGGACGCGGTGCACGGTTACGCCTCCATGATCGAGCCGCCCTTCGTGGTCGCTGAGAGTGAACACCTCGACGTGGTGCCCCCGCTCCACAAGCGCCTGCGACATCCGGTTGAGGTAGTTAGCGAGCCCTCCCCGGTTGTCCATCTCCGTCACGAACTCAGGAGTCAGAAATGCGATCCGCAACCGGCCCCGCCTCCCACGAGAGCGAGCGTTGGGGGCGTTCGGAATGGATGCGGAATCGACCATGAGCCTGGAGTCAGGAGCTTGGAGTGACCCGTTCTGAGACGATGGATTGAATACGCCCGGCTACGTGCCGGCCCCGCTGTCGGACGTCGCGCGCGCGTGCCTGTAGTCCGCGGACGCGATCTCCCAACCGCCACCGCGCACCGTCGATCGCGTCACCAAGTGTTAGCGCAGCGGGAGTAGCCGGCGCGTCCTCCCAAGCCTCTCGGACACGGCGGGCCGGGGGGACGCCAACGGGTGGCGTGGCGGTAGGGTCGGACTGGAGGGCGATAGCGTAGTCGAACACGTCGCCGAACCGCTTTGCGAGCTTGTCCCATGACCGCTCGGCACGTACGAACGATGCGTTCCTGAGCCCAGCCCGCCGCACGTAGTCGAGGTTGTCGGCGCACCACCTGAAGGCCGCCTTGAACGACTCAGTATCGCGATTCACAACGAGCCCGTTCAGCCCACTCACCACCAGCTCAGGGACGACCCCAACGGACGTCGCGACCGGAAAACAACCGCACGCCATCGATTCGATCAGAGGGAGCGGTTGGCTCTCACTAATCGACGCCACCGCGAGTACGTCGGTCCGCTGGTAGAGACCGACCACTTCGGAACGGCTCCAATCCCCTGGCGACGCCTCGAACTTCACCCCTCTTGTTGACGGGAGGAGCACGTCGTTTAGCCCCTTGAGAGAGTCGTTGGGGTTCCCTATCCATCCGACGGATAGCTCACCGACCCGAGGGGTTCGAGGCCGAAAGACACTTGGTTCGATTCCGTTCGGGCACAGGTAGACGTCCTCGTGGGCCGGCGCTAGCAGGTCGTATATCGCTCGAGCAGGCGTGGTAATCACGGCGCAATCCCCGAGATAGCGCCCCATGAACTCCGAGACCGAAAGCCGTCCAAAGTTCTCGCTGTCTCGCCACCGGTAGCTAGCGACCTCCTTAACGAGCTTCTCCGGCGGCACCATGAACGGCTTGTATCGTTCCTCCCCCCAGAAGAAAACGTAGAGCAGGTCGTAGCCATCGGGAGAGAGGTCGGGGTCGTCTTGTGCGTAGCGGATCGAGATCCGGTACTCGCGCTTGAGCCTCGCGACAAGCGATCGTGCCGTCACATCGAACGCCCAGTTCCGCCGGTCGGCCAGAAGGACGACCCGGGGCTTCCCGCTCGCGCGAAGCCGAGCGGGGCGAGATCGGGCGGTGCCCATCATGGGGACACCCACGTCCCATGGGTACCGAGTCTGGGAATGCGCGCCTCAAGAGCGGTGCCGCCCTGCAAGCCAGGCTCATCCCCCTGAGTGGCACGCCAAGCCACGTAGCTCGCCAGCCCCTCGCGGAGCGTCACTCGCGGTTCGTACCCCAGCAACCTCTGGGCCTTGGACACGTCAGCCCACGTCTGTGGAACGTCGCCAGGCTGAGCAGGGTGACGGTCGATCTCGGCGTCCACGCCCATCACGTCTTGCAATGCGTCTACCAATTCGGATAGCCGCACGGTCCGATTATTCCCGAGGTTGATCACTTCGTAGTCCGAGTCCCTGTAAGCGATCGCCGACATGACCCCCTCCACGATGTCGAACACGTGGGTGTAATCCCGGAGCGTAGAGCCGTCCCCAAACAATGGAATAGGCTCGCTGCGCAGCATTTTACTCGCGAACTTGTTGATAGCTAAGTCTGGACGTTGGCGCGGACCGTAGACGGTAAAGAACCTAAGCGCCACGAAGCGCATCGCGTAGAGGTGGGCGTAGACGTGTCCCAATAGCTCTCCTGCGACCTTGGTCGCTGCGTAAGGGCTGATGGGCCGGGTCACGGCGGCGTCCTCTTTCCAAGGGACGTCTGGGCTAACCCCATACACGCTCGACGACGAGGCGAAGACAAACTGAGGGATCTCCCTCTCACGGGCCAACTCGAGCATCGTCTGGGTTCCTTGGACGTTGACCGTCTGGTAGGCCTCGGGCGTTTCGATCGAAGGCCGGACGCCCGCCTTAGCAGCGAGGTGTACGACCACGTCATACTCCCCAGTCACACCCCGACGAAGTACATCGGCGTCACGGATGTCAGCCTCTAGCAACGTGTACGCTGGGTGTGCGAGGTGGTCGGCAGTGTTCGTCCGCTTTGTTGCAGGGGAGTAGAACGGATCGAAGTTGTCAATGGCTGTGACTTCCCACCCGTCTCGCAACAAGCGGTCCACAACATGACTGCCGATGAACCCCGCGCCACCAGTTACGAGAGCGCGTTTGAGACACTTTGGTGGATGTTCAGACATCGGTAGGCGTAGTCCGCAGTGGGTGTGATCGAGGAGGGTGTCTGCGCTACGCGGCGATCTCGGCAAACGCTTCGCTCTGGGCCTCGAGGTCGTCGTAGGTCCCCTGGTCGACGAGCCGGCCGTCCTCGAAGACGTAGAGCTTGTCACAGCCCTGGACGGTCGAGAGCCGGTGGGCGATCATGATCACCGTCCGCTCCCCGCGGAGCGCCTCGACCGCGGCCACCACGTGCCGCTCCGTCTGGTTGTCGAGCGCGCTCGTGGCCTCGTCCATGACCAAGACTGGCGGGTCGTGGTAGAGCGCGCGGGCGATCCCGACCCGCTGCCGCTGGCCGCCCGAGAGCCGCGTACCCCGGTCGCCGACGCGGGTCTCGAGCCCGTCCGGCAGGCCCCGCACGAAGTCGGCAAGCTGGGCGGCCTCGAGGGCGCCCCAAACGGCCGCGTCGTCGATGTCGGCGTCGGCGATCCCGAAGGCCACGTTGCTCCGGACCGAGGCATCGGTGAGGTAGATGGCCTGGGG